>CANQUL010000013.1 GCA_947627015.1 uncultured Clostridia bacterium
GGTCCTTTGCGGATTCGCCCACCCGGAGCTCGACCTTGGTGCCGTCCTTTAAGATGACCGCGCCGTGCAGGGCGAGGGGAATGGCCGTCCACTGATACTTCTTGATTCCGCCGTAGTAGTGCGTCTTGAGGTAGGCCATGCCGCCCTCCTCATAGAGCGGATTCTGCTTGATGTCGATGCGGGGCGCGTCGATATGCGAGGCGATGATGCGCATGCCGTCCTCTTCGAGGTCTTTCGTGCCCACGCGGAACACGACGACGGACTTGCCGCGGTTGACGAAATATTTCTTGTCGCCCGCCTTCAGCGCGTCGCCGAACATGTACTCCGTAAAGCCCTTTGCCTTTGCGAGGGCAACGGCATGGTCGCATGCCTCGCGCTCCGTCTTGGCTGCGTCGAGGAAGGCCTTGTAGCCCTCCGCATAGGCGAAGATGGCCTTGCGCTCGGCACTGTCCGCCACTTCGTAATAGTTCTTCTTCTTGTAAGAGAGCTCTTCCCAGAGCTTTTTCGCTTTGCTCTTTTCCGACATAAATTACCTCCGTTCGGGATTTTGTTTTCCCTTCTATTATACCACAATGCCGCCCGGATTGCAAACGTTTGGGGGAGGGAATTGCACATCGCCGCGGCGCGTCTCCGATTCGACCCATGCGAGGCGATTCCTATGTGAAACATGCAAAACGGGACACCCATGTCCGAGGATGACCCGCTTGTTTTTTGTCACATATGCCGCACATGCGGAAAAATGCACAGAGGTCCTTTCTTCTATTTTCCGAGGAGAAAGGTTTGGAGCTCGGCGTCACTCGCATGCGGCAGGAGCGAACGCAGGTGCGAAAAGAGAAATTCGTACGACGCAGCGGGCTGCCTCCGATAGACGGCGGAGGTAAATTCCTCTCCCCAAAAGGCCTCGGGCGTCGTGTACTTCGCGAGCCCCCATCCGTACGGCTTCCCGTGGCGGTCAAGGGGATAGACAAAGTCCTCGATGATGACGTAGCCGCCCATCTGGAGAAAGGTCATGGTCGAGTCGAAGGCACGCTTCGCCTCGTCCGAAACACAGGTGCGCGCCTTTAACGTCTTGGAGACGAGGGAGGGCTCGCGCAGAAGTTCCCGCATCACGGGCACGTCCCGTCCGCGGGCAAGGCCCTCGTCCATGCGGGCGTCGTAATCGTACCCGTCCCGCCGCAGGTTGGCAAAGTCGGGGAAGAATTTTTCGGATATGTACACCGCCTTGCCGCGGTAGAATTTCCCGTAGGCGCATCGGGCGAGCCGGATGACGGGTCCCTTCCACTCCCACGGGCCCCAGACCTCACCGCCCCACCACAGCTCGGGCGGCGTCATTTCCTCGACCGAGAATCCCTCGATCTCGTTGCGGAAGAAGGGAAGAAATCCCATCTCCTCCACGCAGGCGGCGAGATCCTCGGCACTGCGAAGTTCGCGTTGCATGGCTTCTCCTCCTCAAAAACACCGCTCGCGGCGGCTCTTTTTGCAGGTCTCGAGATTGCCGCAACGATAACACAGCTCGTTTTCGCACATGCCGCTCTCCGCGATTTCGAGAAGGTTCTTCGTGGTCGTTGCGGCGATGCTGCGGAGCGCCTCTTGGGTCAGAAAGGCCTGATGGGACGTCACGATGATGTTGGGCATGGAGATGAGACGGGCGAGGACGTCGTCCTCGACGATGTGTCCCGAAAAGTCCCGGAAGAAGAGGTCGGATTCCTCCTCATAGACGTCGAGGCAGGCCGCACCGACGATCCGTGCCTTGATCCCGCCGATGAGTGCCTCCGCATCGATGAGCGCCCCGCGCGAGGTGTTGAGGAGAATGACGCCCTTCTTCATCTTCGCGATGGCGGCCTCGTCGATGAGGTGATAGGTGTCCTCGCCGAGCGGGCAGTGGAGCGAGATGATATCGCTCTGCGCAAAGAGTTCGCCGAGGGAGACGTACGTAAAGCCGTCCGCCATCCCGGGGAATTTATCGTAGGCAAGGACGTTCATGCCGAAGCCCTTGCAGATGTCGATGAAGATCCGCCCGATCTTGCCCGTTCCCACGACGCCGACCGTCTTGCCGTGGAGATCGAATCCCGCAAGGCCGTTCAGCGAAAAGTTAAAGTCGCGCGTGCGGTTGTACGCCTTGTGGGTGCGGCGCACCGACGTGAGGAGCAGCGCCATGGTATGCTCCGCCACGGCGTACGGCGAGTAAGCGGGCACGCGGACGACATGGATCCTGTTGAATGCGGCCTCGAGCGCAACGTTGTTATAGCCCGCGCACCGCATGGCGATGACGCGGATGCCCATCTCATAGAGCGCCTCGATGACGGGTGCGCCGAGATCGTCGTTGACGAATGCACATACCCCGTCGGATCCGCGTGCAAGAGAGACCGTGTCCGCCGTAAGACGCGTCTCGAAAAATTTGTACTCCACGCCGTGGGCCGCCCCCTCTTCGAGAAAGTACGGCTTGTCGTAGTCCTTGGCGTCGAAAAATGCGATCTTCATGAGAACCCTCCCGTTTCAGCGTGCGCACCCTTGGAAAAAGCATGCCGCACGGACGAAAAAAGGCAGGGAATTTCCCTGCCTTGCGTGTCAGACCAATTCGATAATGGCCGTTTCCGACGCGTCTCCGCGGCGCTCGCCGAGAAGGTAGATGCGCGTGTATCCGCCACCCTGTCCGAGCTCTTCCTTGCGCTCCGCATACTTGGGAGCGATCTCGTTGAAGAGCTTATCCATGAGAGGATGCCGGATCTTTCCCGTGCGCTTTTTGAAGTCCTTCTTGCTCTCGTTGAAGGGTTTGATCTCCTGAAGGTCGTACGTCTTGGCCATGATGGCACGACGTGCGGCGAGCTTCTTGGGACCGTCCTTGTAGGCGGTCGTCTTGATCTCCTTGCCCTTCTTGTCCTTGGCAACGACTTCTACCTCGACAACGTCGGTGTAGCTGTTGACGGCCTTGGTGATCAACTTTTCGACATAGGGCTGAAGTTCTTTCGCCCGTGCGGCCGTCGTTTCGATTTTTCCGTACCAGAGAAGCTGGGAGGCCTGATTTCTGAGAATTGCGAGCCTCTGCTCCGTTGTTCTGCCCAATTTACCCGGCATGATTTAATCCTCCTTTTTTTCGAGCGAAAGACCATACGATTCGAGCTTCTGAATGACTTCGTCGAGGGACTTTTTGCCGAGGTTCCTCACCTTCAGCATGTCCTCCTCCGTCTTGCGAATGAGGTCTTCCACGGTGTGAATGTTGGCTCTCTTCAAGCAGTTGTAGGAACGCACGGAGAAGTCCATGTCCTCGATCTTCATGGAGAGGATCTGCTGCTGCTTGTCGTCGTCCGTCTTGACAAGGATATCCATGTCCTTGATGGTATCCGAGAGATTGACGAACAGGTTGATGTGATCCTGCATGATCTTCGCGGCGAGGGAGATGATCTCCTTGCCCGAGAAGGTGCCGTCCGTCCAGACCTCGATGGTGAGCCTATCGTAGTCGATGTTCTGCCCCACGCGGGCGGGCTCGACGGTGTAGTTCACCTTCTGCACGGGCGTGTA
Source organism: uncultured Clostridia bacterium (assembly GCA_947627015.1). Lineage (GTDB taxonomy): Bacteria > Bacillota > Clostridia > Christensenellales > Borkfalkiaceae > Gallimonas. Next base: position 3,520 of record CANQUL010000013.1, read on the forward strand.
GATGGAGTCGATGGGGATATAGTCGATCTCGGGCTGCTTATTATCCTTGGCGGGATGGTACCCTCTGCCGCGCCCGATCGTGATCTCCATATCGATCTTGCCGCCCTCGTCGAGCGTGCAGATGTACTGATCGGAGTTGATGATCTCGACTTCCGCATCCTGCGAGATGTCGGCCGCCGTGATGACCGCGGGACCCGTCTTGGTAAGGCGCAGGATCTTGGTGTAATCCTTATCGGTGATCCTCGTCTTGATGGCGAGGAGCTTGAGGTTGAGGACGATCTCGGTAACGTCTTCTTTGACTCCCGGGATGGCGGAGAACTCGTGTTTTACGGTCCCGTCCATGAATCTGATCCCCTGCACGGCCGCACCGGGAAGCGCCGACAGCAATATTCTTCTCAGACAGTTGCCTATCGTAAGACCGAAACCCTTTTCGAGCGGTTCGACGGTGACTTTGGCATAACTCTTGTCTTCGTTTTCCGTAACCTCGATCTTGGGCATATCCATTTCGATCATAAGCTACCTCCTTAATGAGCTTGATTACTTGGAGTACAATTCGACGATCATATGCTCTGCGATCTGACTGTCGACGTCCTCTCTTGTCGGGAGCGCCAGAATTTTCCCTTCGAGCTTTTCGGGATCGAACTCGAGCCACTTGGGCATGTTCGAAGTCTTGGTCTGCTTGACTTGCTCAAAGAGCTTGTTGTTCTTTCTGTTTTCCTTGACGGTGATCACGTCGCCCGCCTTCACGATGTACGAGGGCACGGTGACCGTTCTGCCGTTGACGGAAAGATGCGCATGGTTGACGATCTGTCTTGCCTGCGTACGGGAGACGCCGATGCCCATACGGAACACGACGTTGTCGAGCCTTCTCTCGAGAAGGGAGAGCATGTTTTCGCCCGTGATGCCCTTCATGCGTTCCGCAACTTCGTAGTAGTGACGGAACTGGCCTTCCTGCACGCCGTAGATGCGCTTGGTTTTCTGCTTTTCCCGGAGCTGCTGGCCGTATTCGGAGACCTTCTTTCTGCCCGCACCGTGCTGGCCGGGGGGAAGGGGCCGTTTGTTGAAGGGGCACTTCTCCATATAGCACTTGTCGCCCTTTAGAAAGAGCTTTGCGCCCTCTCTTCTGCAAAGTTTGCATTTTGCTTCTCTGTAAACTGCCATGGTCTATCTTCTCCTTATACTCTTCTGCGCTTGGGCGGACGGCATCCGTTGTGCGCTACGGGCGATACATCGGAGATGAGCGTGACTTCGAGGTCGCAGTTTGCGAGGGCGCGGATCGCCGATTCTCTGCCTGCACCGGGGCCCTTGACATAGACCTCGACGGAGCGGAGACCGTGCTCCTTGGCCGCCTTGGCTGCCGTCTCGGCCGCCATCTGCGCCGCGAACGGCGTGCCTTTACGCGAGCCGCGGTATTTCAGCGCGCCTGCGCTCGACCACGAAATGACGTTGCCGCTCATATCCGTGATGGTGACGATGGTATTGTTGAAGGTGGACTGGATGTGGACCTGTCCCTTGTCGATCTTTTTGATTTCTCTGCGCTTGCGCGAAACAACCGACTTCTTTGCTGCTGCCATATCCCCGCCTCCTTACTTCTTCTTGTTCGCGACCGTACGGCGCGGACCCTTGCGCGTTCTCGCGTTGCGCTTGGTGCTCTGCCCGCGAACAGGGAGCCCCTTTCTGTGGCGCACACCGCGATAGCATCCGATCTCCATCAGACGCTTGATGTTGAGGGAGACTTGTCCCCTCAGTTCGCCCTCGACCGTAAGATTGTGGTCGATGTATTCTCTCAATTTGGATACGTCGGTCTCGTTGAGATCCTTGACGCGCGTATCGGGATCGATGCCCGTTTCCGCAAGGATCTTTTTGCTCGTCGTGAGACCGATCCCGTAGATATAGGTGAGACCGATCTCAACCCGTTTCTCTCTCGGTAAATCCACACCGGCAATACGTGCCATGTAACTTGTAACCTCCGTTAAATTTTGGGTAAATATTTTTTATGTGAGCCGTTTCCCTCGGGACGCAGTGGAAAATACGCTCCTCGGGACGGGAATTTTCGGGCCGCGGCAACCCCGCTTTTGGGAGTTTTCCGCGTATGGGGTGCGCCTTACGGCGTTTTAAGCGCAAAGCAAGCCGACTTTCCGCACGTATCTCTGCGGAAATTCAGCCTGAAAATGCGTAAATGCACGGGCCCCTTGGAAAGGCCCGAGGCATTGATTATACCATATTCCGGATAAGTTGTCAAACAATTTTAGCCTTGTCTTTGCTTATGGCTCTTATTTTTGGAGCAGATGACCATCACTCTGCCGTTTCTCTTGATGACCTTGCACTTATCACACATGGGTTTTACGGAAGGACGTACTTTCATAATCATTTACCTCGTTTCATGTTGGACTGGATATCTTGTTTTCAAATAACGGTACAAGCAAGACCAAACTTGTACAGCGGGCAACATGGCCCGTGGATGTTTGGCTTGACCCCCTCACGAAATTTTGCCGCTTACGGCAAAATTTGTGAACCTAATTTTTGCTTCTCCATGTGATGCGCCCCTTGGTAAGATCGTAGGGGCTCATCTCGAGTTTGACCGCGTCACCTTCGATGATGCGGATATAATTCATTCTCAGTTTTCCCGAGATGTATGCAGTAATGACATGCCCGTTGGACAGGCGGACCTTAAAGGTCGCATTCGGCAGGGCTTCGATGACCCTGCCCTCGGCTTCGATGACGTCGTCTTTCGACATAGCTCCTCCAATCAAAGTGTGAGAATTTCCACGCCGTCCTCGCGGATGACAATGGTGTTCTCGTAATGCGCGGCGGGACGCCCGTCAAGGGTCACCGCCGTCCAGCCGTCGTCAAGGACGCGGACGCGCCAGTCGCCGGCCGCGATCATCGGCTCGACACAGATGACCATGCCCGCGGAGAGGCGGATGCCCGTCCCCTTCCGTCCCGTATTGGGCACGGCGGGATCCTCGTGCATCTCTCTGCCGATCCCGTGCCCCGTATAGGCACGGATGACGGAAAATCCGTTCTCCTCGGCATGCTTCCGGACACGGTAGCCGATGTCATAGAGCGGAGTCCCCGCGCGGAGCCCTTCGATCCCCTTGAAGAAGCACTCTTCGGTCACGCGCACGAGCTTGTCTTTCTCTTCGGAAACGGCACCGATCCGGAAGGTACGGGCGCCGTCGCCGTGAAATCCGTTCTTGTATGCGCACAGATCTACGGAGACGATGTCCCCTTCCCGGAGGACGCGGCCGTCCGGAATGCCGTGGACCACAACTTCGTTGACGGAGACACAGGCGGAAGCGGGATATCCGCAGTAGCCGAGACAGCTCGGAACGGCGCCGCTCGCCCGGATGTAGTCATAGACGAGGGTATCCACTTCCTTGGTCGTCATGCCCGCACGGATGCGCTCCCCGACATGGGTGAGGCAGTCGCGGACGATGGCGCACGGTTCGCGCATGAGCGCGATCTCTTCTTCGCTCTTTCCGATCATCGTTTCAGCTTGTCAAGGACCGCCTTGACTTCTTCGAAGAGGACCTCGGCAGGTGCCTCCGTCCCCGTGAAGTTCAGGATCTTGCCCTTTTCGGTGTAGTAATCGATGAGGGGCGCGGTCTGCTCGGTGTAGACCTTGAGACGGCTCTCCACCGTTTCGGGATTGTCGTCCTTGCGCTGATAGAGTTCGCCGCCGCAACGCTCGCACGTCGTCTTGCCGTTCAGCATCGAGACATGGTAGCTCTCGCCGCACTCCTTGCAGACGCGTCTCCCGCAGAGACGGTCCATGAGGAGCCCGAAATCGATGTTGATGTTGACCACGCCGTCGATCTCGGCAAACTTATCGAGCTCCTGCGCCTGAAAGAGGTTGCGGGGGAATCCGTCGAGGAGGAACCCGTTTGCACAGTCGTCCCATGTGAGGCGGTCCTTTACGATGGCCACCGTCACTTCATCGGGAACCAGTTCGCCGCGGTCGATGTACGACTTGGCGAGCATTCCGATGGTGGTCCCGTTCTTGATGTTGGCGCGGAAGATGTCGCCCGTCGAGATGTGGACGAGGCCGTACCGCTCGGAGATCTTGGTCGCCTGCGTTCCCTTGCCCGCACCGGGTGCGCCGAGTAGGATCAGATTCATATTGTCTCCTTCCGATATCCGGTTTTCCGTCCGCAGCGGTCTCCCGCGGGAGACCGCTGCGGACGGAAGAATTTTACTTCAAGAATCCCTTGTAGTTCTTCAGCATGAGCTGAGACTGGAGCTGCTTGTCAAACTCGAGCGCAACCGAGACGACGATGAGAAGTCCGGTCGTCGAGAATACGTTGACGAGATTCTGGCTGCCTGCCCAGCTGAATACGATGGACGGGATGAAGGCGACGAGCGTCAGGAAGATCGCGCCGAACAGCGTGATGCGGCGGTTGATCTTGCGAAGGTAGGCCGCCGTGGGCTTGCCGGGACGCTGGCCCTGAATGAACCCGCCGTTGCTCTGGATCTGCTTTGCAACGTCATCGGGATTGAACTGCATCTGCGCATAGAAGAACGCAAACGCAAAGATGAGAAGGCAGAGCGCAACTGCGTAGATCACCTGTCCGTACCAATAGGGCGAGGAACCGGAGAACCATTCCTGCAGGCCCTGATGCGCGGGATTGTCCGCGGGGACGAAGAGGCTGATGATCATGGACGGGAAGGAGATGATCGCAAACGCGAAGATGAGGGGCATGACGCCGCTTCCCGTGATCTTCATGGGGATATCCGAGCTCTGTCCGCCGTACATCTTGGTGCCGCGCACCTGCTTTGCGTATTGGACATGCACCTTGCGTTCGGCGAGGTCGACGTACACGATGGCGAAGAAGATGATCACCGCGAGGACGAAGAAGATGCCGAGGTAGAGAAGATGGATGACGTCATCCGTGAAGATGAGGGTGATCTCTTCCCAAATGGAGATGCCGCCCGTCGAAAGGATACCGACAAAGATGATGAGCGAAATGCCGTTGCCGATGCCGTAGTCGGTGATGCGCTCCCCAAGCCACATGACGAGCAGCGCGCCCGCCGTGTACACGACGGTCATGTAGATGCCCGCGAGCCAGATCTGATCGAAGAAGAGGTTGGCCTGGATGGCGCCGACGGCTCCGTCTACGGTCGCGGTCGCATTGAGCGCGAAGTTGACGATGATGCCGACCGATTGGATAACGGCGAGGATGATGGTGAGGATACGCGTATAGAACGTGATCTTCTTTCTCCCCTCTTCGCCCTGTTTGGACAGCTTTTCGAGATACGGGATACCTACGGTGAGCAGTTCGATGATAATGGACGAGTTGATGTAGGGCCCGATGCCGAGTGCAAAGAGCGTACCATTGGCAAGCGCATTCCCGGTGAGGCCGCTCATGAGCTGCAAAAAGTCGTTCCCGAGAATGGCGTCCTCAAACGTCCCTCTCACAAGCCCGGGTACGGGAATATAGCACCCGAGGCGGAAGATAAAGAGAACGAGGAGCGTCATCAACAGCTTCTTTCTGATATCGGGATTGCGAAAGGCGTTTTTCAGTGTTTCAAACATTTTTTGCTCCTTTCAAGTGGCTCAAAGCGGAAATGACGGGAGTCATTCAATGACTTCCGCCGTCCCGCCTGCGGCCTCGATCGCGGACTTGGCTGCCGCAGAGAACTTGGCCGCTTTGACGGTGAGCGCCGTTTTCAGCTCGCCGCCCGCGAGGACCTTGAGCCCCGCATTCTTCTTGACTTCCTTGGCGAGGCCGTTCTCGAGCACAAAGTCGTAGTCGACGACCGTTCCCGCGGGAAGTTCGCTCAGCGCGGAGAGATTGACGATCACATAATCCGTGCCGAATTTGTTGTGGAAACCGCGCTTGGGGATCCTGCGCGCAAGCGGCATCTGGCCGCCTTCGAAGCCCGGCCTTACGCCGCCGCCCGAACGCGCCCACTGGCCCTTGTGGCCCTTGCCGCTCGTCTTGCCGAGACCCGAACCGATGCCTCTTCCAAGACGCTTTACCGATGTTCTTGCTCCCTCGGCGGGAGAAATGGTATCAATTCTCATGGCTGTCTCCTTATTCTTCTTCGACCTTTACGAGGTGGCCGACCTTGGTGAGCTGACCGCGCAGCGTGGCGCTGTCCTCAAAGGTCTTGGAAGAGCGGATCTTGGTAAGTCCGAGCGCGGCGATCGTCGCCTTGACGGACTTCACTTCGCCGATGGGACTCTTTACAAGCGTAACTTTGACCATATTGCTCCCTCCTCAGCCTACGACCTCTTCTACGGTCTTGCCGCGAAGGGCCGCGATCTCTTCGGCCGTCTTGAGCATCGCAAGTCCCGCGATGGTTGCCTTGATGCAATTGCCGGGATTCTGCGTGCCGTTGGACTTGGTTCTGATGTTTTTGATGCCTGCAGCCTCCATGACCGCACGCACGGGACCGCCCGCGATGACGCCGGTACCTTCGGCTGCGGGAAGCATGAGAACGGCTCCCTTGCCGAAACGGCCCACGATCTCGTGCGGGATAGTCGTATCGACCACCGCGACCTTGATCATGTTCTTCTTGGCTGCCTGCGTCGCCTTTTCGATCGCCTCGGGGACTTCCTTGCTCTTCCCCTGACCGTATCCGACTCTGCCGTTGCCGTCGCCTACGACCACGAGCGCCGCAAACCGCATGTTTTTGCCGCCCTTGACCGTCTTGGAAACGCGGTTGATCTGAATGGTCTTTTTGATGAGGCCGTCGTTTTCTTCCTGTCTTCTTTGAGGTCTGTTTTCTCTTGCCATAACTCTCTCCTTAGAATTCCAGTCCGGCTTCGCGTGCGCCGTCTGCGATCGCTTGTACGCGTCCCGTATAGTTGTAACCGCCCCTGTCGAACACGACCGTTGCGATCCCCTTTTCCTTTGCGCGTTCGCCTGCGATCTTGCCGACGATCTTGGCCGCTTCGCGCTTGGTCTTGCCCTCGACTTCGCCCTTTACGCTCTTTTCCAGCGTGGAGCAGGAGGCAAGGGTGACGCCGTTGACATCGTCGATCACCTGCACATAGATATTCTTGAGGCTCTTGTATACGGAGAGACGGGGCCGTTCGGGCGTGCCGGAAATGAGCTTTCTTACACGGCGATGACGACGCTGCCGCACCGCATTCTTATCAATTTTCGATATCATGATTCACGCTCCTTTACTTCTTGCCCTTACCGGAAGTCTTGCCTTCCTTGTGCTCGACGTGCTCGCCCTTGTAGCGGATGCCGTAGCCGTGATAGGGCTCGGGCGTACGCACGGCGCGAAGGTCGGCCGCGACCTGCCCGACGAGCACCTTGTCGATGCCCGTGACGACGATCTCCGTGGGGCTTGCGCATTCGAGTTTGATGCCTGCGGGCTGTTCAAATTCGACGGGATGCGAAAAACCGACGTTGAGGACAAGTTTGTTGCCCTGCATCTGTGCCTTCCAACCGACGCCCTTGACTTCGAGTCTCTTTTCGAACCCTTCGGAGACGCCCTTGACCATGTCCGCGATGAGTGCGCGGTAGAGGCCGTGGAGCGCGTTGGTCTCCTTGGCTTCGTCAAGTGCGACGACATGCACTTCGGCGCCCTCGTTCTTGACATCGATATTGCCGACGACCTTGCGGGTGAGTTCCCCCTTGCCGCCTTTGACGGTCACGATGCCGTCCTCGAATTTGACCGATACGCCTGCGGGGACTGCGATCACCTTTTTTCCGATTCTCGACATGGTTCCCCTCCTTAATAGACGTAGCAGAGCACTTCGCCGCCGACGTTGGCTGCCTTGGCCTGCTTATCCGTCATGATTCCCTTGTTGGTGGACACGATGGCAATGCCGTATCCGCCCAGCACCTTGGGCATGGTCTTGGCGCCGCTGTACGAGCGGAGACCGGGTTTGGAGACGCGTTCGAGCCCGCCGATGACGGACTTGCCGTTCACGTATTTGAGCGTGACGACGATGATATCTTCGTGCTCTCCTTCCTTGATCTCGACACCGGAGACATAGCCTTCGTTCAAGAGGATGGAGGCGATCGCCTTCTTCATGTTGGAAGCGGGGATCTCCACGGTCTCCTTTCTGACCATGAGCGCGTTCCTGATTCTTGTGAGCATATCTGCAATGGGATCTGTCATCTCTTTGCCTCCTTACCAGCTCGCCTTCTTCACGCCGGGGATCTGGCCCTTGTAGGCCAGCTCTCTGAAACAGATACGGCAAATGCCGTACTTTCTGAGAACCGCGTGAGGTCTGCCGCAGATCGAGCAGCGCGTATACGCTCTGGTCGAGAACTTCGGCTTTCTTTGCTGTTTGTTGATCATTGATTTCTTTGCCATAATCCCGTCTCTCCTTATTTCTTGAAGGGCATGCCGAGGGCCTTCAAGAGCTCTCTGGCCTCTTCGTCCGTCTGCGCCGTGGTGACGATGACGACGTCCATGCCCCTGATCTTTTCGACCTGATCGTACGTGATCTCGGGGAAAATGAGTTGTTCCTTGAGTCCGAGGGCATAGTTGCCTCTGCCGTCGAACGACTTATCCGACACGCCGCGGAAGTCACGGACGCGCGGGAGCGCAATGGAGACGAGTTTGTCGTAAAAATCGTACATCCGTCTGCCGCGGAGCGTTACCTTAAGGCCGACGTTCATGCCCTCGCGGAGCTTGAAGTTTGCGACCGACTTGGTTGCCTTGCGGTAGATGGGCTTCTGCCCCGTGATCTGCATGAGTTCCTTCTCCACCGTCTGCATGGACTTCTGGTTGTCCTTGATGTCGCCGAGGCCCGTATTGATGACGATCTTTTCGAGCTTGGGGCACTGCATCACGGAGGAGTAGTTGAACTTCTTCATGAGATAGGGCATTACCTCTTTGTCATAGAGCTCCTTGACTCTGCCGGGCCCCACGGGGGCGGCGACCTTTTCGGGAGCGGCCTGTTTCTTTGCTGTTTTCTTATCTGCCATGTCCTTACCTCCCGATTACTCCGCGCTCTCTTCGGCCTTCTGGCTGCGCTTTCTCACACGCTTCTTGGGAGCCTCTTCGGCGGGCTGCTCCGCCGCCTTGCCCTTGAGTTTTTTGGCGAATTCCTTGTCGAGCGAGGCGCCGCACTTCTTGCAGACGCGGACCTTTTTGTCCTCGACGAAGGCGTGGGCGACGCGGGTCGCCTTGCCGCACTTCGGGCATACGACTTCGACGTTCGAAGCGTCGATGGGCGCCTCTTCGGTCACGATGCGGGAAGTCTGGTCGGCCTTTCTCGCCTTTTCGTGCTTATGGACGATACGCACGCCCTCCACAACGACGGTATTCGACTTGGGATCGGCCTTTAAGACCTTGCCCTGCTTGCCCTTATAGGTGCCCGTGAGTACGAGCACGGTATCATTTACTTTGACGTTCATCTCCGTGCCTCCTTACAATACCTCGGGAGCGAGGGAGATGATACGCATGTAATCCTTCTCTCTGAGCTCGCGAGCGATGGGCCCGAAGATACGGGTGCCCTTGGGTTGTTTCTGGGCGTCGATAATGACAGCAGCGTTGTCGTCGAACCGGATATACGTGCCGTCGGGACGGCGGATCCCCTGTGCGGTGCGGACGATGACCGCCTTGACGACTTCGCCCTTCTTGACGGCGCCGCCGGGATTTGCCGTTTTCACGGAGGCGATGATGACATCGCCGATGTTGCCCGTTCTTCTGAAGCTGCCGCCGAGCACACGGATGCACATGATTTCCTTTGCGCCCGAGTTGTCGGCTACTTTCAGTCTCGTTTGAGGTTGAATCATATTATTCTCTGCCTCCCCTTACTTCGCCTTTTCGATGATTTCGGCGACTCTCCAGTTCTTGTCCTTGGAGAGCTTTCTGGTCTCCGCGATGCGGACCTTGTCGCCGATGCCGCACTCGCTGTTCTCGTCGTGTGCCTTGAACTTCTTGGTGCGGGTAATGGTCTTTTTGTACACGGGGTGCTTGGCCTTGTCCGTCACGGCGACGACGACCGTCTTATCCATCTTGTCGGAAACGACGACCCCTACTCTTTCTTTTCTGAGATTTCTTTCCATGCTGCCCCTCCTTACGCCTTCGCCTGACGCGCGCGGATCTCCGTGTTCACTCTCGCGATGTCCCGCTTGCACGTTCTGATCGAGAGCGGATTTTCGAGCTGTCCGCTTGCATGGCGGAAACGAAGATTGAAGAGCTCGCTCTTGAGATCCTTCAGCTTCTTGTCGAGCTCGACGTCGGACATGTTCTTAAATTCGTTGTCTTTCATCATGCTTCACCGCCTGTCTCCGTATTTTCGGAGGCCGCATCGGTCTCCTTCTTGACAAACTTGCACTTGATGGGAAGTTTGTGTGCGGCAAGGCGCATGGCCTCGCGCGCGACATCCTCGGCGACGCCCGCCATCTCGAACATCACGCGGCCGGGCTTTACGACGGCCACCCAGAACTCGACGGCGCCCTTGCCCGAACCCATACGGGCTTCGGCGGGGTGACGCGTGATCGGCTTGTGGGGGAAGATATCGATCCACACCTGACCGCCGCGCTTGATGAAACGGGTCATTGCGATACGGGCTGCCTCGATCTGGTTGGACTTGATCCAACCTGCCTCTTCGGCTACGAGACCGTAATCGCCGTAAGCGACGATATTGCCCTTATGCGCCGCGCCCTTCAAGGAGCCGCGGTGCTGCTTTCTTCTCTTGACTCTCTTGGGGATTAACATTATCTGCCTCCTTCCTTCTTCGCGGCTTTGAGGACGTCTCCCTTGTAGACCCAGCACTTGACGCCGATCATGCCGAACGTCGTGTGCGCTTCCGCAAATCCGTATTCGATATCGGCGCGGAGGGTCTGAAGAGGGATTGAGCCCTCATTGTAGTGTTCCGTGCCCGCGATCTCGCGTCCGTCGAGACGGCCCGAGACCTGCATCTTGACACCCTTGACGCCTGCGCGCATCGTCTTGCCGATGGCCTGCTTCATGGCCCGTCTGAACGACGTACGCTTTTCGAGCTGTGCCGCCACGTTCTCCGCGACGAGCTGGGCGTCGGCGTCGGGCTTTCTGACCTCGGTGACGTTGATGCTGACCTGCTTGCCCTTGGTGAGCTTGAGAAGGTCCTTTTTGATGACTTCGATCTCCGAGCCGGCCTTGCCGATGAGCACGCCGGGACGGCCCGTGTAGATGGTCACGACGATCTTGCCCGCCGCACGCTCGATGAGGATGCGCGAGATGGCCGCCGCGTAGTACTTCTTCTTGATGAAGGTACGGATGACATGGTCCTCTTTGAGGTAGAGGCTGAATTCCTTCTTGTCGGCATACCACTGGGTATCCCAACCCTTATTGATGCCCACTCTGAGGCCGTGAGGATTTACTTTCTGTCCCATTACAGTTGTCCCTCCGCTTTCTTCACGTCAAGAATGACGGTGATGTGACTCGTTCTCTTGAGAATGGCATGCCCTCTGCCCTTGGATACGGGCTGCATGCGCTTGAGCATGGTTCCGCCGTTCGCAAAGCAAGCGGCCACATAGAGATCGCTCCGGTCCATGCCCTGGTTGTGTTCGGCATTCGCGACCGCGCTCATAAGCACCTTGAGCGTGGGAGCCGCGCCTCCGTTCACGCAGTTCTCGAGGATGGCCTTGGCCTCCTCGACGTCCTTTCCGCGGATGAGGTCGAGAACGGTGCGCACTTTGTACGGGGAAACCCGGATATACTTTGCGACCGCATACGGGCGGGTATCTCTGTTCGCCTCGATCTTTGCGGCCTTTTTCTTCATATTGCCTGCCATACTCTTCCTCCTTACTTGCCGGGCGCCGTGCTCTTGGCGGTGTGGCCTCTGAACGTTCTCGTGGGAGCGAACTCGCCGAGCTTGCAGCCCACCATGTCCTCGGTAATGTATACGGGAACGTGCTTTCTGCCGTCGTAAACGGCGATCGTGTGTCCCACCATCTGAGGGAAGATCGTCGATGCTCTCGACCATGTTTTGAGCACCTTCTTTTCGTTTGCCGCGTTCATCGCCTCGATGCGCTCGAGGAGCTTGGCTTCAACGTAGGGCCCTTTCTTGATACTTCTCGACATTTTTCACTCCCTCCTTAATTGATCCGCTTGAGAATAAACTTGCTCGTCGGATTCTTCTTCTTTCTCGTCTTGTAACCGAGAGCGGGCTTGCCCCAAGGCGTCTCGGGACCGGCATGACCGACGGGGCTCTTGCCTTCGCCGCCGCCGTGCGGGTGGTCGTTGGGGTTCATGACCGAACCGCGGACGGTGGGACGGATGCCGAGGTGACGGGTCTTGCCCGCCTTACCGATGCGGATGATCTCGTGCTCGACGTTGCCGACCTGACCGATGGTCGCGCGGCAGACGGCGGGGATGAGACGCATTTCGCCGGAGGGCATTCTGATCGTGGCGTAGGCACCTTCGCGGGCCATGATCTGGGCGGCGATGCCTGCCGCTCTCGCAATCTGGCCGCCGCGGCCGGGCTTCATCTCGATGTTGTGTACCATGGTACCGACGGGGATCTCGGACAGGGGAAGGCTGTTGCCGACCTTGATGTCCGCGCCCGTTCCGCTCATGACCTTGTCGCCGACGTTGAGGCCGATAGGCGCGAGAATGTATCTCTTTTCGCCGTCGGCATAGGCGAGGAGCGCGATGTTCGCACTGCGGTTGGGGTCATACTGAATGGACTTGACCGTTGCGGGAATCCCGTCCTTGTTGCGCTTGAAATCGATGATGCGGTACTTTCTCTTGTTGCCGCCGCCGATGTGACGGACCGTGATCCTGCCCGTGTTGTTTCTGCCGCCCGAGTGGCGCTGGTCCTCCATGAGGCCGCGCTCGGGCTTTGCCTTGGAGATCTCGCCGTATGCGGGGACCGTCATGAGACGGCGGGCCGCCGACGTGGGTTTATATCTCTTGACTGCCATTCTTTTATTCCTCCGCTTACATCATCGTGCTGAAGAGCTCGATCGCCTTGGACTCTTCGGTGAGCTGGACGATCGCCTTCTTCGTGGTCGGCGTGTAGCCCTCGTTGCGGCCCATTCTCTTGAGCTTGCCGCGGCGGGTCACGGTGTTGACGCTCTCGACCGTCACGCCGAACATCTCCTCGACGGCGATCTTGATCTGCGTCTTGTTCGCCGTCTTTTTGACGATGAACGTGTACTTTTTGCCGTAGTCCTTTCTGTCCGTCTTATTGGAATCGGCGGGTTGCAGACCGTCGGTCGCCTTCTCCGTAAGGACGGGCCTCAAAATGATATCCTGGGGTACCATCAGCAATAGACCTCCTCGAGTTTTTTGACCGAGCCCTTCGTGAACACCACGACGGCGTTCGCGACGATCTCGTAGGTGTTGATCTCCTCGACGGAGATCGTGGAAAGGGTGGGAAGGTTGCGTGCCGCGAGGATGACGTCGGGATCGGCTTCGTCCATGACGACGACGGTGCGCTTATCGAGATGCAGCGCTTTTCTGAACGCTTCCATTTCCTTGGTCTTGGGAGCCGAGACTTTGAGTTCGTCCACGACGATGAATTCGCCGTCCGCGACCTTTTTGGAGAGGGCGGAGATGAGCGCGCCGCGGCGTGCGGTCGTGTTCATCTTCTTGGAGAAGTCTCTGCTCTTGGGAGCAAACACAACGCCGCCCTTGATCCACTGCGGTGCACGCGTGGAACCCTGACGGGCACGGCCGGTCCCCTTCTGTCTCCAAGGCTTTACGCCGCCGCCGCGCACTTCCGTTCTCGTGAGCGTGGACTTGGTGCCCTGACGCTGATTGGCGAGGTAGGTGACGACCGCCTGATGGATGAGGGGTTCGTTGTATTCGACACCGAACAGATCGTCGTTGAGCTCGATCGTTCCGACTTCGGCGCCTTTCATATTATATACTTTAACGTTTGCCATGATAGTCGCTCCTTATTTTCCGTGCTTCACGCTGGTCTTGAGCGTTACGATGCTGCCCTTGGGACCGGGGACGGCGCCCTTCACGAGGATGGCGTTCCGTGCGGGATCCACTTTCACGACCTCGAGGTTCTGGACGGTCACGTTCTCGACGCCCCACTGTCCCGCGAGGTGCTTGTGCTTGAACACGCGCGAAGGATCGCTGATCGAGCCCATGGAACCGGGTTCTCTGTGGACAGGGCCCACACCGTGGGTCTCCTTGAGGCGGTGCTGGTTCCACTTTTTGATGACGCCCGTAAAGCCGTGGCCCTTGCTGATGCCGGAGACGTCTACCCGTTCGCCCTGTGCGAAGATGTCCGCCTTGACTTCCTGTCCGACGGAGAAACCGTCCATGTCTCTGACCTCTTTGAGGACCTTGCAGGGCTTGACGCCTGCCTTTTTGAACTGCCCGAGATCGGGCTTCGAAAGGTTCTTTTCCTTGGTCTCGCCGAAGCCGAGCTTGAGCGCGTTGTAGCCGTCGCTCTCCACCGTCTTGACCTGCACGACGGGGCACGGACCCGCTTCGATGACCGTGACGGGGATGATCTTCCCGTCCTCCGCAAAGAGTTGGGTCATCCCAATCTTGCGGCCGATGATTGCTTTACTCATAGATAAAGTTCACTCCTTAAAATTTATTTGCGAATACCGCTCTGCAGTATTGCTCTTACAATTTGACCTTGATGTCCACGCCTGCGGGCAGATGGATGCTGTCGAGCAGCTTGGCGTTGGGCGAATAGATGTCGATGATGCGCTTGTAGATGCGCTGCTCGAACTGTTCGCGCGAGTCCTTATCCTTATGGGGGCTCCGGAGGATGGTGACCACCTCGCGCTCCGTGGGAAGCGGAATGGGACCGGAGATCTTGGCTCCGCCCTTCTGCATGGTCTCGACGATGCGGCTCGCGGCCTGGTCGACGAGTTCGTGGTCGTACGCGCTCAGCTTGATACGGATTTTGCTTGCCATGGTTGTTTTTTGACTCCTTTTCTTTCCGAACTTGAATTTTCTGCGTCAACGCATCCGTGCGTGTCGAGGTATCTCCATCAAAAAAACACGTTTTACGGTGCTTTCAAAGGTAAAGCCTCGGTTCGTCGCGGGAATCGAAGTCCCACACTTGTCAGCGGAAATTATCTGCCGAGGGGCTTTTTCGCCTCGATTTTTCAGTAACTTCCCGCCTCAACCCAACACGCTGCGGAACAGCAAAAAAGAATGCCGCAATGACACAGCCTATTTAGAATACCACAAAGTCAAGGGTCTGTCAACGGTTTGCACCCGCTTTTTCGGATTTTTTTTGGAAATTTTCCGTTTTTTTCGCTCTTTTTTTGTCGAATTGTGGGATCTCCGCGTCCGGACCACTATATATGGGATTTATTGTTCTACGCGCACGCGCGTAACTTGAAAATTTCCCGTCCGAAGAAAGACCTCCGTCCGCGCCCTTCGCCCGAACGGGCGAAGGGCGCGGACGGGAAGCCGGGTAAAACGATAAAAAACGCTCGGTGGCTGCATGCAAGACGGCCTTCCGCAGGGGAACGGCCACGTTCGGCTCTTGCGGAAGATCGATTCTGTCCTTTGCGGACATGGTACCTTCGTTTTCGGTCAATGCTCTTATTTTTTCCTTTCGGACAGCACAAAAAAAGGATGAACGCGTCATCCTTTTTCTATGGGTTTTTCCGGTTATTTCGTCATGCCCTCTTGCACGGCAACGGCGACGGCGACCGTGGCGCCGACCATGGGGTTGTTGCCCATGCCGATGAGGCCCATCATCTCGACGTGCGCGGGGACGGACGAGGAGCCCGCGAACTGTGCATCGGAGTGCATGCGGCCCATGGTGTCGGTCATACCGTAGCTGGAAGGACCTGCTGCCATGTTGTCGGGGTGAAGGGTGCGGCCCGTACCGCCGCCCGACGCCACCGAGAAGTACTTCACGCCGTTCTCGACGCACCACTTTTTATAGGTGCCAGCAACGGGGTGCTGGAATCTCGTGGGATTGGTGGAGTTGCCCGTAATGGAGACGCCCACCTTCTCGAGCTTCATGATGGCAACGCCTTCGGGAACGTTGTCCGCGCCGTAGCACTTGACCTTGGCACGCGGACCGTCGGAATAGGAGATCTCGTTCGTGACCTTGACCGTTTCGGAATAGGGATCGAACTCCGTCTCGCAGTAGGTGAAGCCGTTGATGCGGGAGATGATCATCGCCGCATCCTTGCCGAGCCCGTTGAGGATGACGCGGAGCGGATTCTTGCGGACCTTGTTCGCATTCATCGCGATGGAGATGGCGCCCTCCGCGGCGGCGAAGGATTCGTGCCCCGCGAGGAAGCAGAAGCACTCCGTCTCTTCGGAGAGGAGCATCTTGCCGAGGTTGCCGTGGCCGAGTCCGACCTTGCGGTTTTCGGCGACCGAACCGGGAATGCAGAATGCCTGCAAGCCGATCCCGATGGCGGCAGCGGCGTCCGCTGCGGCGGTGCAACCCTTTTTGATGGCGATGGCCGCGCCCACCGTGTAAGCCCATACCGCGTTCTCGAAGCAGATGGGCTGGGTGCCGCGGACGATCTTGTCGCAATCCACGCCCTTGGAGAGCGCGATCTCACGGCACGCTTCCACCGAGGAAATGCCGTACTCGTTCAGCGTCTTGTTGATCTTGTCGATCCTTCTTTCATACCCTTCGAACAGAGCCATGTTGCACCTCCTTATTCCTTGCGGGGGTCAATGTACTTGACCGCACCCTGCTCTTTGTCGAATCTGCCGTAGTGCCCGAGCGCCTTTTCCCATGCTTCGTTGGGGGTGAGCCCCTTCTTCACGAAGTCGGTCATCTTGCCGAGCGAGACAAATTCATAGCCGCAGACCTGATTGTCCTTGTCGAGCGCAAGGCGGGTGACATAGCCCTCCGCCATCTCGAGATAACGAACTCCCTTGAGGGCGGTTCCGTACATGGTACCCACCTGCGACCTCAGACCCTTGCCGAGGTCCTCGAGCCCGGCGCCGATCGTGAGACCGTCGTCCGAGAAGGCCGACTGCGTTCTTCCGTACACGATCTGCAGGAACAGTTCGCGCATGGCGGTGTTGATGGCGTCGCACACAAGGTCGGTGTTGAGCGCCTCGAGGATGGTCTTGTGCGGCAGGATCTCGGCGGCCATTGCGGCAGAATGGGTCATGCCCGAGCAGCCGATGGTCTCGACGAGCGCTTCCTGAATGACGCCGCCCTTGACGTTAAGTGACAGCTTGCAGGCGCCCTGCTGCGGCGCGCACCAGCCGATGCCGTGCGTAAAGCCGCTGATGTCGGTGATCTGTTTTGCGCAGACCCATTTGCCCTCTTCGGGGATGGGTGCGGGATCGTGCTTGGGTCCCTTGGCTACGCAGATCATCTCTTCCACTTCGCGTGAATATTGCATGATGAATCCTCCATGAGTCCTTTTCCCTTGCGGGAGATTTTATTCTTGTCTATTTTACCACATTTTCCCCGAAAAGACAAGGATTTCGGCGAAGATTTTTTCGCGGCCCGACTTTTTGCAAAGAATACGACAGAATGAAAAAACCCCGCAAAGCGATGGGCCGCGTCCGCAGCGGATTTTAAGGCAGTCGTCCGCTGTTTTCAAGCCGCCCCGAGGCACATTGCCTCGGGGCGGCTTTTTTGATCAAATGACAGAAAACGGGCACCCCATGTCTGCATTCCGACGTTCAGAACAGGAGATGCGTAAAGCCTTCCCGCGAGGAACGGCGGTAGAAGATCGCCTTTCTCCCGATGACGGCAACGACTTCGGCGCCGAGAAGATCGGCAATGTTGGCGGCCAGATTCTCTCCGTCCTCCCCCGCGGCGGGAAGCAGAGTCACCTTGATGAGCTCGCGCGCCTCGAGTGCGTCCGAAAGGCTCGCAATGAGGTTGTCCGTGACGCCGTCCTTTCCGACCTGTCCGACGGGCTTCATGGTCGAGGCAATCGACCGCAGATTCGCACGCTGTTTTGATGTGAACATAGAGTTTCTCCTTTGCAATCATGATCCGGCCGAAGAAGCGGACGTTCCACGAAGGATGCCCCGCAGCCCGGCCCGACGGTCAGACGTATTCGAATTCCACCTCGCCGACGATGACCGTGTCGCCTGCCTTGCAGCCCCTCTCCTCGAGCTCCTTGAACACGCCGCGCAGCTTTAACACGCGCTGGAAATAATTCATGGAGTCGGGATTGTTGAGGACGACGTTGCGGCATAGCATGTCCACGAGCCCCCCCACCACAACGTAGGCGCCGTTCTCGTCGACGAAGATCTCGAACTGCGTCCGGTCGGCCTCCTCGAACTCGAATTCGTCCGCGGGGATGCGCTCGGCGGGCGGGAGCTCCTTCAGCTTTGCGGCGACGGCGGCAAGAAGCGCATCCGTCCCTTCGCCGCGAATGGCCGAAATTTCATAGATGGGGTAGGTTTTTTGATAGGTTTTTCGGAACCGGGCGATGTGCTCTTCCGCCCCCGCGATGTCGCACTTGTTGAGCACGACGAACATGGGGAGCGCGGCGAGCTTTTCGGAATAGCGCTTGAGCTCCGCGTTGATGATCGCAAAATCCTTTAAGGGATCGCGCCCTTCGACGCCCGAAATGTCGACGACGTGCACGAGCATGCGGGTGCGTTCGATGTGTCGGAGGAAGGCATGTCCAAGACCGGCGCCCTCCGCAGCCCCCTCGATGAGGCCCGGGATATCCGCGGCGATAAAGCTGTCGTCATAGTAGCGCACCACGCCGAGGTTGGGCGAGAGCGTGGTGAAGTGGTAATCGGCGATCTTGGGCTTGGCGGCCGAGATCTTGGAGAGAAGCGTGCTCTTCCCGACATTGGGGAAGCCCACGAGACCGACGTCGGCGATCACCTTCATCTCGAGGATGACCATGTGCGGTGCCGTCTCCTGTCCCTTCTGGGCAAAGTTGGGCGCATGACGGCGCGCCGTGGTAAAGCGCACGTTGCCTTTTCCCCCTCTTCCGCCGTGCAGAATGACGTGCCGTTCGCCGTCCTCAAAGACGTCGCAGACCACTTTCCCCGTATCCATGTCGCGGATGAGCGTTCCGCAAGGCACCTTTACCACGATGTCCGCGCCCCGCTTCCCCGCGCACTGGTTGGATCCGCCCCGCTCGCCGTTTCCCGCATAATACTTGGCCGTATAGCGGAAGGAGAGAAGGTCGTGCATGTTCTTGTCTCCCACAAAGACGACGTCGCCGCCGTCCCCGCCGTCGCCGCCGTCCGGGCCGCATGCGGGCTTGCCCTTGTAGGCCTTGAAGGAGTTCATGCCGTCTCCGCCGTTGCCCGCCTTGAGCTTGATTTTTACTTTATCGGTAAATCCGTTGGTTGCCATAAAAAAAGTATAGCAGATTTCCCGGAAATTGGCAAGGAGTTTTGCACAAAAATCGGCGCAAAGCCAAAATCGGGGCATATAGCGCAGGAGGTGCGTGCCCCTTCCGAAAAATTTTCCGAAAAATTTCCGAAAAACTCTTGACAAGTTTACTTGGCAGTGCTATGATATAAATGCCAAGCGAACTTGGCAAAGGAGAATGATATGCAAGAAAAGAACGCGCCCGACCTGCAAGACGAAGAGAAGGAGCTCTCGCGGGAGGAAGTCCTCACGCGGGCAAGGAATGAGAACGCGAAGAACGGCGACGAGCGGCAGCGCTCGCAGATGCAATGGGCGAACTATGCGGGATTTATCGCCATGGAGTTCGCCTGCGTTATCATCATGTTCACCCGGCTCTTTACGAGCGACGAATTCACGCCCGAGTTCTTCTGCATCATGTTTACGGGAGTGGCGGCACAGAACATCGTGCAGGCGTGCGTCAACAAAAACAAGAAGACAAAGCCGATCTTTATCGTCTGCGCCGCCCTCATTACGGCGGGGACCGTCATCTATTGGGTCCTCTGGATCCTCGGCCTGTGCGGCATCGATCTCTGAGAGGCAAAAGAATGGACGACAAGCTCATTCTTCATAACCGGTTGAAGGAGATCCGCGCGGAAAAAGGCCTTTCGCAGGGCGAACTTGCGGCCATGGTGGGCGTTTCGCGCAACACGATCAGCTCCATCGAGACGGGACAGTACTGCCCCACCGCCAAGCTCGCGCTCATCCTCTCGGTCGCGCTCGATAAAAAATTCGAAGAGATTTTTTTCTTTTAAGCCGCTTTTTCACGCAAGTTTCACCGGAAAAACACCCGATTGTATCACGCGCGATGTATCCTCTCGTTATAAAGAAATTCCAATCGGCAATGCTTATAGAAGAGGGTCTTATGAAACATCTTCATCGGAAAATTCTGACCGCAGCGAGCGTCGTATGCCTCGCCGCACTCCTTGGCGGATGCGCCTTCGGATTTGGGGGAACGAGCACGTATACGGTAACCATGTCCGAAAAGACGGCTTCCGTTTTTGTCTCCGCCGAGGAAATGCTTGAGGAGATCCGCCCCACCGTCGTAGACGTCACGAGTGTCTCGGCGACGGGTGCGAGCGCAGGGAGCGGCGTCATCATCGGCGCGGCGACGGACGGGACGAACGAGTACTTTATCGTCACCAACCATCACGTCATCGAGGGCGGGACGACCTTTACCGTGGATGTGCTCTCCATCGCGGAGGACGACACAGAATCGACGACCGTGTATTCGGCTGCGCTCGTGGGAAGCTCCTTAAAGCGGGACATCGCCGTGCTCGCCGTCCGTCCGCCCCGCGGAACAGAGCTTACGCTCGCCTCGTTTGTCGACGACAGCGACACGGTCAAGGTCGGCACCGAGGTCTTTGCCATCGGCAATCCGCTCGGCATTCTCGGCGGAACGGTCACGCACGGTATCGTGTCGGCGACCAAGCGGGCCGTGGCGGTCAGCGGCATCGGGACCATGACCCTCATGCAGACGGACACCTCCATCAACGGCGGCAATTCGGGAGGCGGTCTCTTTGACAGTGCGGGACGGCTCGTGGGCATCATCAATTCGGGGTACGATTCCTACAACGGACAGAATGTGGAGGGCCTCAACTTCGCCATTCCCGCGAACGACGCAAAGTACGCCGCGGAGGCACTTATCGAGACACACGTCGAATCGGGCGGTACCGTGTCCGAATACGGCTATGTGAAAGGCGATGCAAGGATGGACCTCAACGTCTCGACGGCCACGCTCTTTACGAGTTCCGCGCTCGACGCGCAGAGCGTATACCTCACCATGAGCGCCGCAAGCGCGCAGAGTCCGCTCTATTCCGCATGGAGCACAGGTTCCAAGGCAGTCGTCTCCGTCACCGTCAACGGGGAGACGCACTCCTTCCTCGAGAGCGGGACGAGTTCCTACTCCCTCACCCGCCGTGCCAACGATCTGATCGCAGGCATTGCGGCCGGCGACACCGTGACGATCGCCTATCGCGACATCCTGACCCGCTCGGCCGGATTCTTCGGGAGCTACTCCTATACGGACAGCACGGTCCGGGAAGTCACGTTTACGGCCTCGCAATATATCTATAAGCCGTAAGTGAAAAGTCACGATTTTTCGCACCCCATGTCGTAAATTCCGCCCGAAGTTCCCTTCGTTTGGGGAAGAAAACAGGGGCAGAGAAACGCAGTCGGCGCCCGCCCCGCAAGGTCTTGCGGGGCGGGCGCCCTTCGTATTCCGATGAAGCCTTAAAAAATATTTTTCGCAAACGGTTGTAATCGCGCGCCGAATGTGGTAAGATATAGGTGAGGTACATTCATGGGTTATCTGTTCTTTCTCATTCTTCTCATTCCGTTCATGGCCCTTTCGGCCTATGCGAGCAGCAAGGTCAATTCGACTTACAGCGCCTTTGACAAGGTGCCCAACGCGTCGCACATGACGGGCTATGACACCGCACGCCGTCTCCTCATGCGCAACGGCATTACGGACATCTCCGTGAACCGCATCGCGGGCAAGCTCACCGATCATTACCATCCGACCAAGAAGCAAGTCAACCTCTCGGCGAGTACATACGGCTCGGCCTCTGTCGCGGCGGTCGCCGTTGCCGCGCACGAGATCGGCCACGTCATGCAGAAAAAAACGGGCTATATTCCCTACAAGATCCGTGCCTTTCTGGTGCCCGTCGCCAATCTCGGGTCCAAACTCGCGCTTCCGCTCGTGCTCGTCGGAATCCTGCTCGACATCTTCCTCTTTGCCTCGGAAGGCGCCCCCTACGGCCAATGGCTCATGTACGCGGGGATCGCCGCTTACGGCCTTTCCACCCTCTTTATGCTCGTGACGCTGCCCGTCGAGTACGACGCCTCGGCACGCGGCAAGAAGATGCTCGTCGAAGAGGGCATTCTCACCAAGCAAGAACTGCCCGGTGCCAAGAAGGTGCTCTCGGCCGCAGCCCTCACCTATGTCGCCTCCCTGCTCATCTCCCTCGTCTACTTCTTGCGGTTCTTCCTCATCGTCATGTCCTTTGCGCGGAGAAGAGACTGAAATCCCCCCCGATCCAAACGCGGCGCGCCTTTTCGAAGGCGCGCCGCGTTTTTGCGCTTTTTTATGAAATAAGGCCGAATTTTCCTACCCCATCCTGTGTTTTTGCACCTTTGGACCCGAGAAGAGATCGCTCTCGAGGATGCCCGTCTCGAGCACTTCGCGGGGCGTCTCCGGGACTGCGGCCTCCTCGATGAGGGAGAAGAGAAAGTCGCGGCTCCCCTTGAGACCCCGTCCGAAGAGGTAACAGGCGAGCGAGCCCGGCACCGTGTTGAGCTCGTTGAAGTACACCTCCCCGCCCGAGACCAGAAAGTCGGCGCGCACCACACCCCTTCCGCCGAAGGTCTCATAGAGGAGACGGGTCATCTCCGCAATGCGCTGTGCCGTCTCTTCGGGGATGCGGGCGGGCATCTCGCTGCTGCGGTCGCGCGGTTCGTACTTCTCGGAAAAGGTCAGAATGTTCTCGTCCGAAAAGACCTCCTCGAGCGGTGAGAGGACGGTCCGGCCGTCCCGTCTGCATGCGGCGCAGTTGATGTCGCGCTTGCCCGCAAGATAGCGCTCGATGAGCACGCTCCCGTCGAGACGGAAGGCGAGGGACAGGGCGTCGCAGAGGTCGGTCTCGTCGGCGGCAACGCGGATGCCGATGCTCGAACCGAGCCGCGCGGGCTTGACGACGACGGGATAGCCGAGTTCGCGCACGCGGGCAAGGACGACGTCCCGGACGAGCCACTCGCGCTCGCTGACGGAGATCGCGGGGAGCGTGGGGATCCCCAGCCCCTTTGCCATGAGCTTTGAAAGCGTTTTATCCATGAAGATCGCGGACATGGGGGTATCGGGCGAGGCCGAAGGCAGTCCGTGGAAGCGAAAGAGCGCGGAGAGCGTTCCGTCCTCTCCCATGCCCCCGTGACAGCAGTTGAGCGCACAGTCGAGGACGGCAAATGTGCGGCCGCTCCGCCTTACCAGCCTCTTCCCCTCCAAACGGACGGGGATCTTCCGGACGGCGGAATGTGCGGAGAAGTCCTTGGGAGAGGCGAATTTCCCCGTCGCCATGCCCCCCTCGGGAAGAAGGTAGACGGGCACGACCCGATAGACGCGCCGCAGCAGGTTGACGGCAAGCATGCCCGTGATGACGGAGATCTCTCGCTCGTTGGAGCGTCCTCCGAAAAAGACGCCGACTGTCTTTTTGTCCATAAAAAACACCTCCGAAGAATTGCTCTCTTCCTTGGTGTTTCCACGCCTTTTTGGGGCGTTTTGCGGATATGGGGTAGGATTTCAGACGTATTTGTCGGGCAGATCGTTCAAAAACAGCACGGCGTCGCCGGGGGAAAGCGCCTCGTACAGCTGCGCCTTTGCGGCCTCGAGATCGGGGACCACCTGCACGGCCTTTTCGTCGCCGCCTGCGTCGAGATAGCCCTGCCGTACGGCGAGGACGCGCGTTTCACCCACGAGAAGGATGCAGTCGAGGCCGACAAGGGACGCACCGAGCGCCGCATTCGCGTCCTCCTCGAGTTCGCCGAGCTCCACAAGGCCGGGCGTGACGACATACCGCTTTCCTCCGAAGAGGCGCAGAGTCTCCACCGCGTCCTTGGCGCCTTCGACATTGGAGTTGTACGAATCGTCGAGAATGTCGAGGCCGCGCTCCGTAAGATGGGCGAGCCGATGGGGAATGGGTTCAAGCGATTCGGCCGCCTTCGCGATGTCCGCGGGGGGCATGCCCAAAAGATAGCACAACGCACCTGCGAGCGCGACGTCCTCCGCGGCGTGCCGTCCCATGAGACGAGTGCGGACCGCGTGCCGTTCCCCGCCGAGGACCAGATCGAACGAGGTCCCCTCCCGCGTCAAGGAGATATTCTCGGCGAAGAAGTCCCGTCCTTCGACGAGGGCGTTCTCTTTGAGGTCCGAAGCCGAACGGCCGAGCACAACGTTTTCCGCGCGCTGCGCGAGCACACCCTTCTCCGCCCAAATGGCATCGAGCGAGCCGAACGTCTCGAGGTGCTGTGGGCAAATTCCCGTGACGACGGCAACGGACGGACATACCATGTCGCAAAGCTCCTTGATGTCTCCGCGTTTTCTCGCACCCATTTCCGCGAGAAAGACGTCGCAATCCGCGCCCTGTCCGTTGACGAACGAGGCGATCCCCGCGGGCGTATTGTAGGATGCGGGCGTCGCAAGGACGCGGAAGCGCTCCGAGAGCATGGCAGCCGCAAACTGCTTGACGGACGTCTTTCCGAAAGAACCCGTGATGCCGACTTTGAGGCAGGGGCTCTCCTTGAGCGTCGCGGCGGCGCGGCGGACGAATTTTTGCGTGTGCGGCACCTCATAGAGCTTCATAATCGCCCCCGCTGCGGCGAGCAAGTAAGGGAGAAGTGCAGGGATGAAGGTCACGGGGACGGTGCAGAGGAGAGCTTCGGCCAAAGGATGCCCGATCGCGGTCGCGGCCACGCTCATGAGAACTTCCACCGCATAGAACGCGAGGACAATGACGAGATAGAAGGCCGCAGACAGCCGCAGGATGCGCTTGGTCCGCTTTAAGGGAACTTTGAGCGCATGGCGGAAGGCATAGACAAAGACGACGAGAAGGACGGCATAGCCCGCCATGGCAGCCATGACGGAGACGCCGCTCCCGCCGAAGGAGAAGCACAGCGAAAGGAGCGCCCCGATGAGGGCGGAACAGAGACACAGGAGCGCAAAGCGCTTTGCGAGCATGTTGCGCTTCTTGAACCACCACTCGACGAGCGCAACGCCGCTGTACCCTTCCTGCTGCAAGATGCCCATGAGCGGCTGTGCCGTAAGGAAGAGCAGGAATCCGAGCACGACGGCATATCCCGCCGATGAGATCAGAATTTCAGTTGTCGGCATGGTAAAAATCCTCCACCGCCAGAATAAAGGCAGACGGGTCATCGAGAAAGGCGAAGTGGCCGCACCCCCCGAGGACTTTGAGTTCGCTCTCTCGCACGGCGTCCTTCAAGAGCCGCACGCCCGAGAGCGGTGTTTCCGTGTCGCGGCCGCCGTTCAAAAAGAGGACGGGCCGCACGATGTGTGCCGCATCGCCGCGAAGGTCCTCCGCAACGATCTTTTTGAAGCTCTCTCGCATGACGGGCGAAAGTTTCCGGTAATCCGCACTCCCGAAATGTCTCTCGGCAAATGCGGGGAACCTTTTCCGGACGGCGCGGTACGTTGCAACGCGCAGACGGTAGACGGGGCCCTTTTTCCGCACGACGCCCGCGCACCCC
>CANQUL010000014.1 GCA_947627015.1 uncultured Clostridia bacterium
CCCCGTGTCTCGCGTTCTTCGGCGCTCGCCTCCAAGGCGACGGGCTATCCCATCGCAAAAGTCGCCTCGAGGATCGCGCTCGGCTATACGCTCGACGAGATCAAAAACGACGTCACGGGCAAGACGTATGCCTGCTTTGAGCCGACCATCGACTACGTCGTCGTCAAACTTCCCAAGTGGCCCTTCGACAAGTTCCTCTACGCAGGCAGAAATCTCGGTTCCCGCATGAAGGCGACGGGGGAGGTCATGGCCATCGGCACCTCCTTCGAACAGGCCATCATGAAGGCTGTCCGCGGCGCCGAGATCTCGCTCGACACACTCAACCATCCCAAGTTTTCCTCCATGACGGCGGAGGAGCTGCGCGCCGAGATCGCAAAGCAGACGGACGAGCGGCTGTTCGCCGTCTATGCGGCTCTCAAAGCGGGGATCCCGGTGGAGGAGATCTATGCCGTCACCAAGATCGACGAGTGGTTCCTCGAAAAGTTCCGGAACCTCATCCGCTACGAGCGTGCGATCGCGGGGAAGAAGCTGACCCGTGCGGAATACGAGGAGGGCAAGCGGCTCGGCTTCCCGGACAAGGCGCTCCTTCGCATTTCGGGCACCGAACTTCCCCGTCACAGGAGGGCCGTATTCAAGATGGTCGACACCTGTGCCGCCGAGTTTGCGGCCCGCACGCCGTACTTCTATTCGACCTACGACGATCCGGAGCACGATGAGGCCAAGCCGTTCGTCAACCGCAGCACCAAAAAGCGGGTCATCGTCATCGGCTCGGGTCCCATCCGCATCGGGCAGGGGATCGAGTTCGATTACTCCTCCGTGCACTGCGTGTGGACGCTCAAGGAGCTCGGCTACGAGGTCGTCATCATCAACAACAATCCCGAGACGGTCTCCACCGACTTCGATACGGCGGACAGGCTGTATTTCGAGCCCCTGACGCCCGAGGACGTACAGAACGTGATCGACGTGGAAAAACCGTACGGTGTCGTCATCACCTTCGGCGGCCAGACGGCGATCAAGCTCTGCGGCTATCTCGCAAAGGCGGGAGTCCGCATCCTCGGCACGAGCGCGGACAGCGTGGACATCGCCGAGGACAGAGAGCGCTTTGACGAGCTCCTCGAACGCTATCATATCGCCCGTCCCAAGGGGCTTACCGTCATGACGAAGGCGGAGGCCGTCCGCGCTGCAGAGACGCTCGGCTATCCCGTCCTGCTCCGTCCGAGCTATGTCATCGGCGGGCAGAACATGACCATCGCTTTCACCGAAAACGACATCTCCCGCTACATGGACGTCATTCTCGCTCAACACATCGAGAATCCCGTCCTCTGCGATAAATATCTCATGGGCAGCGAACTCGAAGTGGATGCCATTTCCGACGGCGTCGACGTCCTCATCCCGGGCATCATGCAGCACGTCGAGCGTGCGGGCGTGCACTCCGGCGACTCCATTGCCGTCTATCCGCCCTATCACCTCGCCGACGCCATGAAGCAGCGGATCGTCGAGGTCTCCACCCAGCTCGCTCTCGAACTCAAGACCAAGGGGCTCATCAATATCCAATATCTGATCTATCAGAACGAGCTGTACGTCATCGAAGTCAATCCGCGCGCCAGCCGTACGATCCCGTACATCTCCAAGGTAACGGGTGTTCCCATGGTGGAGCTCGCTACAAAGATCATGGCGGGCGCCAAGCTCAAAAAGCTCGGGTACGGAACGGGGCTCTATCCCGATTCTCCCTATGTGGCCGTCAAGGTGCCCGTGTTCAGCTTCGAAAAGCTCAACGACGTCAACTCCCAGCTCGGTCCCGAGATGAAGTCGACGGGCGAGGTCCTCGGCATCGGCAAGACCATCGAGGAGGCGCTCTTCAAGGGGCTCGTCTCGGCGGGTTTCAAGATGTGCCATCCCACAAAGCAGAAGCCGGTCGGCGTCTACTTCACCGTCAACGATCAGGACAAGTTCGAAGTCGTTTCTATCGCCAAGAAATTCGCCGACCTCGGGTGCAATCTCTATGCCACGGCGGGGACCGCAAAGGTCATCTCCGATCTCGGTGTCGAGGTCACCGTCGTCGACCGTCTCAAGGCCACCAAACAGGTTTCGGGGCTCATGGACGAGGGGAAGATCGACTACATCATCTACACGGGCAAGACGGACGTCGATTCCATTGCCGACTACATCGAACTGCATCATCACGCCATCCTGCTCGGCATCACCGTGCTCACGTCGCTCGATACGGCCAACGCGCTCTGCGACATCATCGCGAGCAAGTTCACCGAGTACAACACCGAGCTCGTGGACATCAACCATCTGCGCACGGAAAAGACCAAGCTCGACTTTGTCAAGATGCAGTCGTGCGGCAACGACTACATCTACTTCGAGGACATGGAGGGCAAGATCACCTGCCCCGAATCGCTCGCCATCAACTTCGTCAACCGTCATTACGGGATCGGCGGGGACGGCATCGTCATCATCGGAAAGTCTGACGTCGCCGACGCCAAAATGCGCCTCTTCAACCAGGACGGGAGCGAGGGATTCAGCGCGGGCAACGCCATCCGCTGCGTCGCAAAGTATCTCTATGAAAAGGGGATCGTAAAGAACGAGACGATGTCCATCGAGACGATGAGCGGCGTCCGGACGGTCACCGTATACTCCTTCGGCGGCGTCGTGACTTCGGCGGTCGCCGACCTCGGGAAGGCGGAACTGCGCGGGGCAAAGATCCCGTCCGTCTGGCGGGGAGACCGCATCGTGGGACAGCCCATGGAGATCGACGGAAAGACGTATTCCGTCACGCTCGTCAATCTCGGCAACCCGCACTGCGTCATCTTCTGCGATCGAGTGGACGATGTCCCCGTGGGAGAACTCGGTCCCAAGATCGAGACCAGCAAGTACTTCCCGAACAAGGTCAACGTGGAGTTCATCCGCGTCGTCAACGGATCCACCATCAAGATGCGCGTCTGGGAGCGGGGCAACGGCGAGACGTATGCCTGCGGAACGGGCGCTGCGGCTGCTGCGGTCGCCGCGGTCATCAACGGATATTGCCGCAGAGATACGGACATTACCGTAAAAGTGCGGGGCGGCGACCTCATCGTGCGCTACCGCGAGGACGGTACGGTCACGCTCACGGGCAATGTCGAAAAGATCTATGAGGGAAGAGTGGAATTTTAAGCATGATCTACCTCGATAATGCCGCGACCACACGGCCGGACGCCGCGATCCTTGCGCCCGTGTTCGCCCATACGGCCGAACAATTTTATAATCCCTCCGCCCGATACGGAGAGAGTCTCGGCGTTGCGGCAGAGCTCAAACGGGCGCGGGAGAGCATCCTTTCGACGGTCGCGGATGTGCGCACCCATGCGCTCGTCTTTACGTCGGGCGGAACGGAGGCCGACAACCTTGCGCTCTTTTCGGCGCGGCGGGGCAACGTCGTCACGACGGCGGGCGAACATGCCGCGGTGTACCGTTCGGCTATGGAGCTCAAGAGCCGCGGCATCGACGTGCGCTTTGCTCCCATCGACGGGGGCGGAGCCGCGGATCCCGACGCCCTCCTTTCCCTCGTGGACGAAAAGACGAGCCTCGTCTCCGTGGTCCATGTCAATAACGAGACAGGTGCGATCAACGACATTGCGGAGATCGCCCGTCGGGTCAAAGAAAAAAATCCCCGTACCGCCGTGCACAGCGACGGCGTGCAGGCGTACGGGAAACTCGCATTCCGCCTTCCCGACGCCGTCGACCTCTATTCGGTGAGCGCGCACAAGATCGGCGGGCTCAAGGGAACGGGTGCGCTCATCAAAAAGCGGCCGTTCACCCTTCCGCCTCTTCTTCACGGCGGCGGACAGGAAGGGGGGCTCCGGAGCGGAACGGAAAACGTGTTCGGCATCCTTGCCTTCGGGAAGGCGGCGGCCGAACAGTTCAAAGAACTTGTACCTCGCTATGAGAGAACGGTCCGTTTGCGCGATGTCCTTTGGGCGGCGCTCGATAAGGAGATCTTCTTCCGCATCTCGCCCGAAGCGGGCAGCCCGTACCTTCTCTCGGTTTCCGCGGCGGGGCTGCGCGGCGAAGTGCTCCAGCGCATGCTCGACGACCGCGGCGTCATCGTGGGAACGGGCAGCGCGTGCTCTTCCAAAAATCCGCACAGCCGCGTCATCGAAGCGTGCGGCTACACGGACAAGCTCGCAGACGGCGTCCTTCGGGTCAGTTTTTCCAAGGATACGACCGAGCAAGAGGTCCTGCAAGCCGCCGCGGCCATGAACGGAACCGCAAAAGAACTCATGGAGAGACTCAATCGCTGATATGGAAAAAGTCGTTATCATCCGCTATGCGGAAATTCATCTCAAGGGAAAGAACCGCGGCTACTTCGAGCGCGCATTCTTTATGAATCTCGAGAAAAGCCTCAAGGGTATCCGGCATGAGATGCACCGCCTGAGCGGCCGTTTTCTCGTGGAAAAGTTTGAAGAGAGCCGGACGGACGAGATCTTGGACCGCGTCTCCCGCGTGTTCGGCGTGGCATCCTATTCGCTCGGCAACCTTGCGGAGAGCGACCTCGGCGCGATCTATGCGGCCGCACGGGAAGTCGCTCCGCGGAAGGGGAGTTTCAAGGTGATCACCAGGCGCGGCTCGACGAATTCCCCGCCCTCACCGTCGACGTGCACGAGCCCGAGCACACCGTCTGCATCGACATCCGCGAAAACAACACCGCGCTCGTCTACGGAAGTTCGCTTCCCGGCGCGGGCGGGATGCCCGTCGGGACGTCGGGGAAGGGGCTTCTGCTCATTTCGGGCGGCATCGACTCGCCCGTCGCGGGCCACATGATGGCCAAACGGGGCATGACGGTGGAACTTCTGCATTTTCACAGCTATCCCTATACCAACGAGGGCGCCAAGGAAAAGGTCGCCGAGCTCGCGCGCATTCTCTCCGCCTACACGGGCGTCCATATCCTCCGCACGGTCTCCGTCACGCACATTCAGGAGGAGATCCATGCAAAGTGCGCCGCCGAGCTCAACGTGACGCTCCTTCGCCGCTTCATGTTCCGCATCGCGGAGCAGATCGCCGTGCGGGAGGGGATGCAGTGCCTCGTCACGGGAGAGAGCCTCGGGCAGGTCGCCAGCCAGACGATGGAGGGCCTCACTTCCTCGAATGCGGTCGTGAACCTTCCCGTGCTCCGTCCGCTCATCGGCTTTGACAAGGAGGAGATCATCGAGCGCGCCAAAAAGATCGGCACCTTCGAGACGTCCATCGAACCGTTCGAGGACTGCTGCACCGTGTTTCTTCCCGAACATCCCGCAACGCGTCCCAAACTCTCCTTCATCGAAGGGGAGGAGGCAAAGCTCGAAATCGGCGCACTCGTCGGCGAGGCGCTCACGACCGTCGAGACGATTGAGGTCTGACTAATCCCACCAATCGTCCGGGAGTTCTTCCTTCTTCGGAACGGAGACCGCCTTGAGCGTCATCTCCTTTCCCGCCCGATCCTTGTAATAGGGCGTCACGGTGTAGACGTAGCGCTCTCCCGCACGGACCGAATTGTCGACGATCCGTTCGCGGTATTTTCCGGTGTAAATCGTGGCTGTTTGGCCGCGATTTTCTCTTTTTACGACATAATCATAGTATTCTGCATGACATAATACTATGGTCACGCTCCCGTTTTCGACGGAAATTTGCGGCATCGGAATGGCGGGCACGGAAAATTTCGTGCTCGTTTCGGCGGGAAGGGCGCACGTTCGGAAGTAGTCCGAGATGGTCGTGACGGGCGGGGCGACGGGATCGGCGCGGAGCAGCCGGTGTTCGCGTTCGTAAGCTTCCGCATCGAGGGGGAGCTTTACGACGCCGGTCGGCACTTCGAAGTCGGGCGGCGCCTTCGGATAGAGCGATTGAAGGACGGAGAGGGCCGCATTGGCAGGCAGGCCGCCCCCGCTTGCGCCGACGGGAGAGTTGTCGGCATTGCCCATCCACACGGCCACGACGTCCTTCGTCGTATAGGCGATTGTGTATGCGTCGAGGTTTCCTGCCGCGCCCTCATGGGTGCCCGTCTTTGCCGCAACCGGAAAGGGGAGCGAAGCAAGCCTGCGTGCCGTGCCCTCCCTGGCTGCCGTACGCAGCATGTCGGTGACGAGAAAGCTCGTGTCCTCCGAAAAGACGGGCGTCTTGTGCGGAGTCCGCTCATAGAGGACGCGTCCGTTGTCCGTTTCGACGCGGAGAACGGTCCCGGACGGAGCATATGAACCGCCGGATGCAAAGGTCGCATAGCCGTCGGCAAGCTGTTTGAGGGTAAAACCTTCCCGCATGCCGCCGAGGGCAAGGGCGAGCGAATAATCCTCCCGCCCGACTTCCATGCCCATCCGTCCGAGGTAGGAGACGCCCCGTTCCACGCCGAGCGAATTGAGCACGCGGACGGCGGGGATATTGATGCTGCGGGAGAGCGCATACCGTGCGCTCACATACTTCCCCGAGGCGCCGCCCGCATCGTCGGGAAAGTACCCGCCGAAGTCCGTCCGTTCGTCGAGAAGGGGCGTCGCGGGCGAGAGAAGGTCCTCCTCGATGGCGGGGCCGTAGACGAGAAGGGGCTTGACGGTGGAAGCGGGGAGCCGTTTCATGAGGCCCGCCGTCGCGCGCACGGCGCGCAGGGCGTCCGTCTCCACGCTCCGGACGAGCGCGCATAGGTCGGAATCGCACGCGATGTCCTCGAGCGTTTTTTGCAGGGCGGGATCGTAGGCGGTGAAAACGGTGAGAAGGGCGCCTCTCGGGCGGTCGGGGAGCAGTTCGTCGAGTTCTTCGGCGGCGAGCGTCAGGTAATCGTTGCTTTTCCCGAGGGAATGCGGCTCGGTCGGAAGCGCTTCGAGCAGGGCATCCGTGAATTCCCGTTCGTCGAGATATCCCTGATCGCGCATGAGCGAGAGCACGAAATTGCG
Organism: uncultured Clostridia bacterium; assembly: GCA_947627015.1. Lineage (GTDB taxonomy): Bacteria > Bacillota > Clostridia > Christensenellales > Borkfalkiaceae > Gallimonas. The sequence goes on from CANQUL010000014.1 coordinate 6,894, forward strand.
GCGTGCGAGGCAGGTTTCGGGGGCCTTGAAGGGCGAATAGCGGTTGGGCGACTTGACGAGGGCGGCGAGGAGCGCACTCTCTCCCGCCGTGAGATTTGCGGGCTTTTTGCCGAAATAAAAGTGCGCGGCTTCGTTGATCCCGAACGCGCTGTGGCCGAAGTAGATGGAGTTGAGATAGAGCTCCATGATCTCTTCCTTCGAGTAATTTTTTTCGAGGGCGCGGGTGAGCTTGAACTCCTTGAACTTGCGCTTTAAGGTCTTTTCGCCCGAGAGATGAGTATTCTTGATGAGCTGCTGGGAGATGGTCGACGCACCCTCGCGGAAGGACAGACTCACCGCGTTCTTCACGGCGGCCTTCAGAATGCGGGGAAGATCGACCCCCCCGTGCGTGTAAAAGTGCTTGTCCTCGACGGAAACAAAGGCATTGGGAAGGTGAGCGGGAAATTCCGAAAAGGGCACGTCCTCCTTGGCGGCATTCTGCTCGATGGGGCGGCCCTCCGCATCGAGAAAGACGGTGCGCGCGGTCTCGAGGCGAAGTTTTTCGGGATCGAGCGTCACCCCGTTCGTCACGCCGAGATAGTAAAAGAAGATGCCGAGGAGCAGCGTGCCGGCGGTCGCGGCAAGCAGCCCGAAGGCGATGAAGATCCGTTTCATATCACATGCAGTATCGGTAATTTCCCAAAAAATTCGCGTGTCTTCTCTTGAAAAAAATGCGCGTCTGTGCTATAATGAAAGAATGGATCGCATCGGACTTTTTCAAGATATTCTCGACAGTTCCCAAAACACCGTGTTTTTCGGCGGTGCGGGTGTCTCTACGGAGAGCGGCATTCCCGACTTCCGTTCCGAGGACGGGCTTTACCGTACCAAATATTCTTACCCGCCCGAAGAAATTTTGAGCGCATCCTTTTTTCATGCGCGCACGCGGGAATTTTACCGGTTTTACCGCGATAAAATGCTTCCACTCTGGGCAAAACCCAATGCGGCGCACAAAAAACTCGCCGAACTCGAGCATGCGGGCAAACTCTCTTCCGTCATCACGCAGAACATCGACGGACTGCATCAGGCAGCGGGGAGCGAGTACGTATTCGAACTGCACGGCAGCATCCATCGCAATTTCTGCATGCGCTGCGGAAAGCAGTATCCCGCTTCCTATCTCTTAGAGACGGAGGACATCCCGCGCTGTTCGTGCGGCGGGATCGTAAAGCCGGATGTCGTTCTGTACGGCGAACCCCTCGACGGCGCCGTCGTGGAGGGCGCGATCGGGGCGATCGAACGGGCGGATACGCTCATCGTCGCGGGGACTTCGCTCACCGTCTATCCCGCGGCAGGCTTTCTGTCGTCCTTCCGGGGGCGTCACCTCGTTCTCATCAACCGGAGCGAAACGGCGCTCGACGGCGCATGCGAACTCATATTCCGTGAAAACATAGGGGAGGTCTTTTCCGAAATCCGCGTATGAAATACCATATCGTCACATACGGCTGCCAAATGAATCTGCACGAATCCGAAAAGATCGCCGGCGTCCTGAAAGAGGCGGGATACACCGAGGAAGCTCCCCTCGAAGAGGCGGACATCATCGTCTTTAACACCTGCTGTATCCGCGAGAATGCGGAGAACCATGCCTTCGGCAACATCGGCGCCCTCAAAAAACTCAAACGGGAGAAAAAGGGCCTCCTCATCGCCGTCGGCGGATGTATGGTGCAGGAAGCGGGCAAGGCCGCCGTTCTCAAACAGAAATTTCCCTTTATCGATATCCTGTTCGGCACCCATGAGCTTGCCGATCTCCGATCGCTCATCGAGCGGAAGCGTGCACAGAGAAAGACGGTCATCTCCGTCCGGGAAGCGCGGGCGGAGACGGAGGACGGCATCACGCCCGTCCGCACGAGCTATCCCAACGCATGGGTGAATATCATGTACGGCTGCAACAACTTCTGCTCCTACTGCATCGTACCCTATGTGCGGGGCCGCGAGCGTTCGCGGCGGGCCGAGGATGTTCTGCGGGAAGTGGAAGGCCTCGTAAAGGAGGGCTACCGCGAGATCACGCTCCTCGGGCAGAACGTCAATTCCTACAACAGCGACGGGAAGGGGGGCATGAGCTTCCCCGAGCTCCTCGACCGCTGCGCTTCCGTCGAGGGCAAATTCCGCCTTCGGTTCATGACCTCCCATCCCAAGGACTTCTCCGAGGAACTCGTTGCGGTCATGAAGAAACACAAAAAGATCTGCAAACATCTGCACCTTCCTGTGCAGGCGGGCTCCAATCGCATTCTCTCCCTCATGAACCGCCGCTATACGCGGGAGAAGTATCTCGATGAACTCGCGCTCCTCAGGCGGGAGATCCCCGACTGCGAAGTGACGACCGACCTCATCGTCTCCTTCCCCACGGAGACCGAAGAGGAGTTCGGGGAGACGCTCTCGCTCGTCCGCGAGGCCGATTTCTCCTCGGCGTTCACGTTTATCTATTCTCCCCGCACGGGCACCAAGGCGGCGGAGATGGAGGGGCGGATCGATGCCGCCGTCTCCAAGGACCGCATCACCCGTCTCATCGCGCTCGTCAACGAAAAGACGCGCGAAAAGAGCGCCGCCTACATCGGAAAGACCATCGAGATCCTCTGCGAGGACTACGACGAGAAGAAGGGGATGTACCTCGGGCGGGACGAATACGGCAGGATGGGCTACTTCCGGAGCGAGAGAGACCGCATCGGCGAGTTCGTGGACCTCACCGTCACCGATGCGAACGGCATTTCCCTCTACGGCGTCTGTGCCGACTGATCTTCCCCGGATGGGCCGGCACGACTTAAAAATTTACAAAAAGAGATGACACCCATGAAAAAAGAAAGCGCACTCTCTCCCATGATGGAGCACTGGAAAAAAGTCAAGGCGGAATACCCCGATTGCATCGTATTCTACCGTCTCGGGGATTTTTACGAGATGTTCTTCGAGGATGCGGTCAAGGCGAGCGCCATCCTCGATCTGACGCTTACGGGCAGGGACTGCGGGCTCGAGGAGCGTGCGCCCATGTGCGGCGTTCCCTATCATGCCGTCGATACCTACCTCCAGAAGCTCGTGGAGGCGGGGCAGCGCGTCGCCATCTGCGAACAGCTCTCCGACCCCAAGGCCTCCAAGGGGATGGTTGACCGCGACGTCATCCGCGTCGTCTCGGCAGGCACCGTCATCGAGGGGAACTTTCTCGACGAGACGAAGAACAACTACATCGCCTGTGCATACCGGGACGGCGCCCGGCATGCGCTCGCATGGGCGGACATCACCACGGGCGACTTCTCGGTGCGCGAGGAGGAGAGCGAAGATAAACTTTTGAGCGACCTCATGAATCTCTCCGTCGCCGAGATCATATGCAACGACACCGTGCTCCTCTCCGTCAAGGACAGGGCAGAACTTCGGGAACTTCCCGCCTTTTCCTGCTATCTGCCGTGGGCGTTTGTTCCCGCATCCGCGGAAAAATGTCTGCTGGAACAGTTCGGAGCGGCCTCTTTGGACGCTCTCGGGCTGGAAGGGGGCTCTCCCGTCGTCTGCGCCGCCGGTGCGCTCATCGCCTATCTCAAGGATACGCAAAAGCACGCCCTCAAGAACATCACGTCGCTGCGCTGCCACGACGGCGAGCGCGTCTTAAAGCTCGATCCCGCGGCCATGCGCAATCTCGAAATTCTCCGCAACAGCGCCGAGGGCAAAAAATACGGATCGCTCCTCTGGCTGCTCGACAAGACAAAGACGGGAATGGGGGCAAGACGTCTCACCGCACTCCTCACTTCGCCCCTTGCGGACAAGGCGGAACTCGAACGGCGGCTCGACGCCGTCGAAGAGCTCTGCAAGGCGACAGTCATCCGCATGGGGCTCCACGATATGCTCGGCGGCATCCGGGACATCGAACGTCTCACGGGCCGCATCTCCAACGGCAATCTGCAGCCGGGCGACTGCCTTGCGCTCTCGTCCTCCCTTGCCGTCGTCCCCAACCTTCGGTTCCAGCTCGCGGGCTTTGCCTCTCCGGAACTCGCCGGGATCGCGTCCGGTCTCGTTGACACAAAGGAGATCTGCGCCCTGCTCGACCGTGCCATTTCTCCCCGTGCCACGACGCTCAAGGAGGGGAACTACATCCGTGAGGGTTACAACGAACATCTCGATGAACTGCGGGATACCGGGCGGCACGGAAAGGACTTGCTTGCCGAACTCGAGACCCGCGAGCGTGAGCGCACGGGCATCCGCACCTTAAAGGTGGGCTTCAACCGTGTGTTCGGCTACTATATCGAAGTCAGCAATTCTTTCAAGGACCGTGTGCCGTACTCCTATGTGCGCAAACAGACGCTTGCAAACGGCGAACGGTACACCTCCGACGAACTCAAAGAACTCGAGCGCAAGATCCTCGGCAGCGGCGAGGAGGCCCAGCGGCTCGAAGCGCATCTCTATGAAGAGCTCCTCGGCATTCTGACGGCGAATATCCCCGTCTTAAAGGAGATCGCGTCGAGCGTCGCGGCACTCGACTGCTATGTCTCGCTTGCCATTGTCGCCAAGGAGAACCGCTATACCCGTCCCGTCCTCCGCGAGGACGGCCCCCTGATCGTGGAGGAAGGCCGTCATCCCGTCATCGAAAAGATCTCGCGGGAGCGATTTGTCCCCAACGACTGCATGCTCGACGCCGAACACAGGACGATGATCCTCACGGGTCCCAATATGGCGGGGAAATCGACCTATCTGCGGCAGAACGCACTCATCGTCTTTCTGGCGCAGATCGGCTCGTTTGTCCCCGCAAAGCGGGCGGAGATCCCGCTCTGCGACAAGATCTTCACCCGGATCGGCGCGAGCGACAACCTCATTCTCGACCGCAGCACGTTCATGGTCGAGATGACGGAAGTCGCCAACATCCTGCGCAATGCGAGCGAGCGGAGCCTCCTCATTCTCGACGAAGTGGGGCGGGGCACGAGCACCTTCGACGGACTGTCCATCGCATGGTCGGTCATCGAATACCTGACCCAAAAGGTCCGCGCAAAGACGCTGTTCGCAACGCATTACCATGAACTCACCGAACTCGAGGGCAAGCTCGACGGGGTGATGAATTACAAGATCAGCGTGCGTGAGATCGCGGGGTCCATCGTGTTCCTCCGCAAGATCGTGCGGGGCGGCGCATCCCGTAGCTTCGGCGTTGAAGTGGCGTCGCTCGCGGGGGTCCCCAAGGAGGTCACCGACCGCGCCAAGGTCATCCTCCGTACGCTCGAAAAGGCTGAAGTGCGGCCCGACCGCATTTCCGAATTGCCCGAAGAACCTCAGACGGACGAGACCGAGCTCTCCCTGCGCGGCGAGCTCGAGGGTCTCGACGTCAATGTGCTCACGCCGATGCAGGCGCTTGCACTCATCTCGGAATGGAAGGAGAAACTGAAATGAAGATCAAAATACTTCCCCCGGAAGTCTATAACCGGATCGCCGCCGGCGAAGTGGTGGACCGGCCGTATTCCGTCGTCAAGGAACTCGTGGAGAACGCCGTGGACGCGGGTGCCACCGAGATCTCCGTGGAGATCGAACAGGGCGGCAAAAAGCGCATCCGTGTCACCGACAACGGAAGCGGCATCGCACGCGACGATCTCCAAAGCGCCTTTCTGCCGCATGCGACGTCCAAGCTGGAGACGGAGGCCGACCTCATGGGCGTCCGCACGCTCGGATTCCGCGGCGAAGCCATCGCTTCCATCGCATCCGTCTCCCGCATGAGCATCCTCTCCAAGCCGCACGGCGCCGAGGCGTGCCGTCTGTGCTCGGAGGGCGGCACAATGGGGCAGGTCGAGCCCGCGGCGGGGACGGACGGCACGGTCGTCACGGTGGAGGACCTGTTTTACAATACGCCCGCGCGGCTCAAATTTCTGAAATCCGACGCGCAGGAAGAAGGGGACGTCACCGCCATGATGGCGCGCTTTCTCCTGTCCCGTCCCGAGATTTCGTTCACCTACTATGCGAACGGAAAGGAGAAATACCGTTCCTACGGAGACGGGCTGTCCGCCGCACTCGTTGCGGTCTACGGCGCCGAGATCCTCGCAAATCTCCATGAGATCGATGCGGACAAGCACGGCATCCGTCTCCGCGGATTTATCGGAAACCGCAATTTCTCCAAGCCCAACCGGACCTATCAGAGCCTTTTTGTCAACGGCCGGTATGTCGTCAACCAGACGGTCTCTGCCGCCGTCTCCAATGCGTACGGCGCCTATCTCATGAAGCGGCAGTACCCGTTCTATGTGCTCTTTCTCGACGTTCCGCCCGAGATCGTCGATGTCAATGTGCATCCCAACAAGGCAGACGTTCGCTTTGCGGACAATCAGGTGATCTACGGGAGCGTCTACTCCATCGTCTCGAGCGTCCTCGACGGTAATTCCCGCGCCCTCGAATACCTCGTCAAGCTCCCCGAATCACCCGCAGCAGAGGCCGTTCCGTCGCCGAAGGCGCCCCCGGCTACAGATCCCGCGCCCGCACGGGACGCACAGATGACGTACGCGGAGGCCAAGCGCGAACTGCAATTCGCGATCCCCGTCCATGCGGGCAAGACGTCCCGTCCCGCCCGCGGATACGACGAGACGCCCGCCGCGCTGTCCGTCCATGCCCCCGCTCCCGCAAAGGAGGACGCATTTGAGGAGAACAAAAAGCTGCTTCTCGAACGCGATGCCGCGAGACAGACCCGCGTGGAGACGGCCTCGCTCGTATACAAGGGCGAACTCTTCCGCACCTATCTCTTCTATGAGTGCGGCGACGACGCCTACATCGTCGATCAACATGCCGCACATGAGCGCATTCTCTATGACAAATTGCGCGAATCGATGCAGACGCGCGGGGTGCTTTCCCAATCGATGCTCGTACCCTATGTCCTCACGGTCAATGCGCAGGAGTTCGCCTTCCTCTCCAAAAATCTCGGACTTCTGACGGAGATGGGATTCGACGTGTGCGAATTCGGCGATAACGCCTTCAAGGTATCTGCCGTGCCCGCCGACCTCATGGGAATGGACCTTCCCTCCTTCTTTGCGGAGATCCTCTCGGGACTCGAGAGCCTCCGCGCGATCAAACTTGCGGACATCGTAAAGGACAAGCTCGCCTCGGCGGCCTGCAAGGCGGCGGTCAAGGGAGGGGAGCAGCTGTCCGAACAGGAAGTCCTTTCGCTGCTTGCGCGGATGAACGGGGACATGGGCCTCAAGTGTCCGCACGGCCGTCCCGTAGCCGTGCATGTAAAGCGCAGCGAGATGGAAAAACTCTTCAAGAGGATCGTATGAAAAAACTGCTCGTGATCTGCGGGCCCACTGCGTCGGGGAAGACGGCGCTTGCCGTGGCGTGCGCCAAAGCGCTGGGCGGCGAAGTCGTATCAGCCGATGCCTTTTTGGTGTACCGCGGGCTGGACATCGGAACGGCAAAGCCGACGGAGGAGGAACGGGAGGGTATCCCGCACCATCTCATCGACGTCGCCGACCCGCAAGAGTCCTTTTCGGTGAGCGAGTATGGATCGCTCGCCCTTGCGGCCGTAGAGCACATCTTCGGACGCGGCAAGGTGCCCGTCCTTTGCGGCGGCACGGGATTCTATCTGAATGCGGTGCTCTTCTCGCATGCCTATGGCAATGCGCCCGCACAGCCCGAGCTCCGTGAAAAATATCGGGAGATTCTCGAACGGGAGGGCACCCTCTCGCTCCACGAGCGGCTCGCCGCAGTGGATCCGGAGAGCGCCGCGCTCCTGCACCCCAACGACGTAAAGCGCGTCGTCCGCGCTCTCGAAATTTACGAGACGACGGGCAAAAAGAAGTCCGAACAAAACGACGGCGTCACGCCCCGTTTTCCCTATACGGCCGTCTCGGTCGATTACCCGCGCGATGAGCTCTATGCCCGCATCGATGCGCGCGTCGATGCGATGATGGAGCGGGGACTCGTGGAGGAAGTAAAGGGGCTTCTTGCCCGCGGCGTTCCCGCATCTGCACAGAGCATGCAGGCGATCGGCTACAAAGAGACGGTCGAATTTTTGAAAAACGGCGGCAATTTAAGTACTTTGTCAGACATAATACAAAAAAATACCCGCAATTACGCCAAACGGCAGCTCACATTCTTCAAAAGGACGCGCGGTCTCATCCGGTTGGAACCCAAGCCGCTCGGCGCACTCTGCGAGGAGGTCTTATCCCGATATGAACAGCAATGAAATTCTCTCGGCGGCGGAGAGCCGTCTCAAACCGCATTTTGCCGCGATCGACGAGGTCGCGCTCTTCAACCAGAAAAAGGTGCTCGGCGCCTTCCGTGAGGAACGGCTTGCTCTCCGTCACTTTATTCCCACGACGGGATACGGCTATGACGACGAGGGGCGTGAGACGCTCCGTCGAGTTTATGCCCGTGCGTTCGGGGCGGAGCGTGCCATCGTCTCGCCGGCGCTTCTTTCGGGAACGCATACGCTCACCGTCGCGCTCTTCGGCGTGCTTCGCCCGGGGCAGAAGATCCTCTTTCTGACGGGGACGCCGTACGATACGCTGCACGACGTCGTTTGGGGAGAGGGCAACGGCTCGCTTGTCGATTTCGGCATTCTGTCAGAGGTCCTTCCCCTTCGCGGAGACGGCACGGTGGACTATGCCGCGGCGGGCACGCTACTCAAGGCAAAGAAGTTCGACATGGTCTATATCCAGCGTTCGAGGGGATATGAGCTGCGCGATGCCTTTTCGGTCACGGAGATCGGCAAGATGTGCGCCTTCGTGCGGGAGTGCGGCTTTGCCGGGTGCATTTTCGTCGACAACTGCTACGGTGAATTCGTCGAGACCCGGGAACCCACCGAAGTCGGAGCAGACCTCATGGCGGGCAGTCTCATCAAGAACCCCGGCGGCGGACTTGCCCCGACGGGCGGATACATCGCGGGGAAGGCGTCCTATATTGCAATGTGCGAAAACCGCCTCACCGCGCCCTCCGTGGGAGGGGAGATCGGCTCGTACGCCCATGGATATCAGCCCTATTTTCAGGGATTTTTCCTTGCGCCGCACACCGTTGCGCAGGCGCTGAAGGGCGGCCTTCTCATCGGAGCCTGCATGGAGGCGCTCGGCCATGAGAATTTCCCCGCGCTCGACCGTCCGCTCGCCGACATCACGCGCGCCATCCGGTTTGATACGGAAGAGGAACTCACCACCTTCATCCGTACGGTGCAGGAATGCTCGCCCGTGGATTCCTATGTCCGTCCCGAGGCATGGGATATGCCGGGCTACGAGGACAAGGTCATCATGGCAGCCGGAACGTTCGTGGCGGGCGCAACGCTCGAACTCTCCGCCGACGCCCCCATACGGGAGCCCTATACGGCCTACTTTCAGGGCGGGCTCACCTATGAGCACTGCAAGATCGCGGCGGGGGAGATCGTGCAAAAGCTGCTCGGCGAACGGGACGGAACATTGTGACGTTCCCATTCTATATGGATAACGGAAGCGAAGGAGCCGGAATTTCCGGCTCTTTCTTTTTTCCGTCCGGCGGAGGAATGAAAAAATTTTCGGAAAAATTTCCCTCCAAACGCTTGACAGCGGGGAGAAAACGGTGCTATAATTATGATATCAAAATGATATCACATTTCGGAGGGAACCATGGAAACCAAATCACTCAACATCAAGGAATACGATCGGATCGATGAAAAGTCCGCCCGTCATTTGAACGGGTGGCTGATGCTGATCGTCGGCGTCCTCATTTTCGCCGCTGCCATCGCGCTCTTCTGCATCGGATTCCCGCTCGAAGCGGAAGTCGGGATCCCGCTGACCGCCGTCGGCGCCGTGCTGTGCGTCGTCTCCGTCGTCATGTTCGCGGGTCTCCGCCTTCTCCAGCCGAACGAGGCCTATGTCCTGACGCTGTTCGGGAAATATTACGGCACCTTAAAGGAGGACGGCCTCTATTGGGTCAATCCCTTCTGTGTGCCCGTCAATCCCGCACGTCTTGCCATGGGGAACTCCCGCCGTCTCTCGCTGAAGGCCATGACGCTCAACAACGACAAACAGAAGGTCAATGACGAAGAGGGCAACCCCATCGAGATCTCCGTTGTCGTCATCTGGCGGATCACCAACACCGCCCGTGCCGTTTTCAATGTGGAAAACTACGCGGCCTATCTGTCCACACAGTGTGATGCGGCCATCCGTCAGGTCGCACGGCAGTATCCTTACGACGTCTCGTCCAACGGCGATGAGACCTCGCTTCGCGGAAGCGCGCAGGAGATCGCCGCGGTTTTGCGCGAAGAGCTCCAGCAGCGGACGACGATGGCGGGCATCGAGGTGTTGGAAGCCCGCATTTCCCACCTTGCCTATGCGCCCGAGATCGCGGCGGCCATGCTCCAACGCCAGCAAGCATCGGCCATCATCGCGGCGCGGCAGAAGATCGTGGAGGGTGCCGTCTCCATGGTGCAGATGGCCCTCAACAAGCTCTCCGAAGAGGAGATCGTGGAACTCGACGACGAGCGCAAGGCCCAGATGGTCTCCAATCTTCTCGTCGTCCTCTGCGGCAACCGCGACGCCCAGCCCGTCGTCGGCACGGGATCTATTTATTGATTCACGAAATTCGTCGTTCCGGCAAATTTCCGTGAAACGAATGGGCTGTCTGTTTTTATAAGTAAATTTTGGAGGATACATTTATGAAAGAAGTAAAAATCGAGAAATGTCCGTATTGCGGCGGAGAAGAATTTATAGAAAGCAATGTTTCCTGTACGGCCGGCGAAGTATGCGTTGCCACCAACAGCTGGGTGCGCATGGCCGTTCTTTTCGCAACGGTATGCCGTGATTGCGGAAGCGTAGTTCGATTTTTCTGTAAAACACCCGAGAAATTGTATCCGAAAAAAGAACGCAGAGAGTAAGAACTTCATTTGGGTTTTACGGAGAGATTACGGCGGATAAGATACTGGGTTTTTCGATTCATATCCGGGCAAAGACGAGGTAGAACGAAAGGAGCTTTATGGAAGAGATCGTACGGGCGGAAGGGCTCAGAAAGACCTTTACGCTCTCCAAAAAACAGCAACGGATCGAACGGACGGGGGAGACACGCCGCATCGCGGTGGACGGACTCTCCTTTTCGGCATACCGCGGAGAGATCTACGGACTTCTCGGCCCCAACGGGGCAGGCAAGACCACGACGCTCCGCATGCTTGCGACGCTCATCCGTCCCGACAGCGGCGACGCCGTCCTCATGGGACATTCCATCGTAAAGGAACCCGATCGGGTGCGCGACATCATCGGATTCATGACGAGCGAACTCAAGCTCGAGGGATTTTTCACGCCCGACTATCTCTTTGACTTCTTCGGAATGATGCACGGCATGGATAAGGACAAACTGGCCGCAAGAAAGCGCGACCTCTTCGCCCGGTTCGGCATCGACAAATATGCCGAAGTGCCCGTCAAGAGCCTCTCCACGGGCATGCTGCAAAAGGTCTCCCTCGTCATCTCCATCGTCCACGATCCCGAAATCATCATCTTCGACGAGCCGACCAACGGGCTGGATGTGCTCACCGCCAAGGTCGTCACCGACTTTCTCGTCGAGCTCAAAGGAATGGGGAAGAGCATTTTGCTGTCCACGCACATCTTTTCGCTCGTCGAAAAGCTGTGCGACCGCGTGGGCGTCATCATCGACGGAAAACTCGTCCAAGAGGGCACTCTGGTGGAGGTTTCCAAAGGGGATCTCGAGACCTCCTTCTTCGAACTCTATCACCGCATCAAGGGGGAGATCGTATGAAACTGCTCGCCCTCATAAAAAAGGAATTTCACCGTTTCTTCCACGACCCGCGCCTCATCGTCACGATGCTCCTTCCGGGGATCGTGATCTTTCTCCTCTACTCCGCACTCGGGGAGATCATCTATACGGAGGAAAGCCGTGACCTCAAGGTCTATCTCTCGGGCGAATCCAACGTCGTCGCCATGATCGAGGGAATGATCGAGCAAAACGGCGACAAGGTGGAATGGCTCCCGCTCGAAAGCGAGGAAACGGCCCGTGCCGCCATTCTCGACGGCGAGGCGACGGCCATTCTCACGTTTACGGAGAACTTCGACTCGTTCGGAGAGAATGCCTCCGTGGGCATCGTCTATGACAACGGAAGCACGGACGGATCGTATTTCTATTCGCTCGTCTCCTCCGTCCTCATCGGCGTGGGCATGCGCTTTCCCATCCGCGTGCAGACGGTAAGGGAGGACACGGAAGTCGCAAGGAACTTCATGCAGTCCGCCCTGCCCTTCATCGTCATCTGCTTCATCTTTGCCGCGGGCATGAGCGTCACGCTCGAATCGGTGGCCGGGGAAAAGGAGCGCGGAACGCTCGCGACCATTCTCGTCACTTCGGCAAAGCGGCGGGATATCGCCCTCGGAAAGATCGTCCCCTTGAGCTGCATCTCCATGCTCGGCGCGACTTCGAGCTTTCTCGGCATCGCGCTCTCCATCCCCAAACTCATGGGCATGTCGTTCGGGGTGTTCGGCGGCTATTCGGGATGGAGCTATCTGCTTCTCTTTGCGGCCATTCTGAGCGTCGTCCCGCTCATCGTCTCCGTCATCTCCACCGTTTCCACTCTGTCGCGGTCGGTCAAGGAGGCCTCCGCCTACACGAGCGGACTGATGATTCTGGTAATGGTCATCTCCCTCGTCTCGTCCTTTGTGCCGTCGATGGGGAATTGGGTATTTCTGATCCCCGTCCTCAATGCGGTCGTCGCGATGCAGGGCGTACTCGCGGGCGGGCTTCTCGTCTGGCAGACACTTGCCGCCGTGGGGATCAACCTCGTCTGCACCGCAGGCTTGGTCTTTCTCATGACCAAACTGCTCTCGAGCGAACGGATCATGTTCGGAAAATAACTTCTACGGAAATAAGGCAGGGACAAGGCCATGGAAGAATTTATCAGACTGTACTTAACGGGTAAGCGTGCGGAAAATATGGCAAGATTCCGCCGTATGAGGACGATCTTCGGCCTGATCGGCGCGTTTTTTACTCTGATACCCGTCTTCTTGACGATCGCGGCGGACAATCTGCCGCTCACGGTCGCGTTCTCCGCGCTCGGCGCGCTGTTCAGCGTGGCGGAGGCGGGGCTCAATTACTATGAAGCGGCTTACCTGCGCGGCCTTGTCGAACTCCAGAACGAGGCAAACGAGATCGAATTGCGCGGAGAGGAGCGCATTCGCAGCGAAAAGCTCTATGCGGCGTGGATGGAGACACTCGGGAAGAGGAGTCTCTTCCGGCCGATCTCTGCCGTATTGTCGGGAGGTTCCTACTTGCTTCTCGCAGCCTCTGCCGTCGTCTGTGCGGCATGTTCTCTCCCTTCGGCCGTCCTTCTCGTCGCGTGCTTCGCGTTCTGTATCCTCATCTGCACCGCCTCGGTGATGCGGGTGATGGGGGAGGGCCGTGGCCGTACGGCTCTCTACGAACGTGCCGAACGCGAGATCGAGGAGATCAAGCGTCAAAAGTTCGGCCTTCCCGAAGCGAGGATCGCTTCCGAATCGGAGAACGCGCGGGCGTTTTCGTCGGTCCCGCTCTCCGTCATGATGTTCCTGAAAGAGGACACCGAACGGGCGGAGTTTCAGATCGTGGCAAAGCGGAGCGGCGTCGCGGCCTTTCTCATCGGGCTGGCGATCGGCGTAGCCTTCATCCTCTCCACCATCGGGGAACTGTGGGAAAAGTTGGGTCCCACGCTGTCGTGGCTGCTCGCAGGCGCCTTTTTCGCCCTGCTGTTTGCCGTGTTCTTTGCCTTCCTGTTTCCGCTCGAACGCCGCAAAAAGGAGATCTACAAGCGTAATTTCCAAAAACTCGGCGAAGGGGAGACGGACGCCCTCCGGAAACAATTGCAGGCGGCGTGGATCCGTCTGCAGAAGGCGGGGAACATCATGTTCTTCATCGCCCTCATGGCGCCCATCCTTGCCGGGACCGCTCTCGGCTTTATCGGATACTTCACGGTGGAAGGGGTGGTTCTTGCGGACGCCATCGGAGGCTCGATCATGTGCCTTCTCATTCCGGCGGCCATTCTTTCCGTCATCATTTGGATCGTGATGTTTGCCGTCTATCGGAAGCGGGTGCGTCCGACGGAGATCCTTCTGAAGGAGAAATGCAGCGAGGAGGGAAAATGAAGGAGTCGGAAAAGACCAAAAAACAAGTGCCCTTGCGGCTCTCGCCCTCGCTCTATGCCGAACTCATGCGATGGGCAGAGGACGATTTCCGCTCGCTCAACGGGCAGATCGAGTATCTGCTCACCGAGGCGGTTCGAAGGCGAAAGAGCAAAAATCGGGGCGATCGGGACGAAGATACGCCCATATAAGCATGTTTGCACGGTATTGTGTGTGACATAATACCGTTGATCGGGTCAGACCGCTCCCGTTTCCGTGAAGTGCGGCCCAAAATTCCGTACAGCGAGGTTTTTTTATGAATCCCGGAGTTATCACATTTATCGTCAGCGGGGCCTTATTGGTACTTCTCTTGGTCGGTGCCATCCTCTTTTCGCAGCGCTACAAGCGCAACTATGTCTTTTCCGTGCACAGCCATGATGTGAGATTGACGGTCCGGAGCGGCGGGATCTTTCTGTATGTCGACGGAAGGCTCGAAGAGCAGGTCTCCGGGCAGAATATGCGCTTTGCGACACTTCATGCAACGGTCGACGGGCAGGAATTCAAGGTCCATGTGAGCGCGAGGGGGATCCGCACGCAGGTGCAGGCGGTCTATGACGGGCGCGAGATTCCCCTGATGGGTGTGGAGAGATAACCGCCCATGTGGAATGTTTCTTCCTTCCGTAAAATATAGGGAAGGGACTCGCCGGAACTCGACGGCGCGGCGTTCATCGTCAAGCGTCTCGAGGGGGAGACCGCCATCCGCGAGAGGGAACTCTCGGAGGAGGCCGACCGCTTTGCAAGGAGCTTGCACATTCCCTTGCCGGCCGACATCGTTCTGAAGTTGGCGATGGTCATCGGATTCGGCTTCTTTTTCGGCGCGCTCGAAGGTTTTGCCGACGGCGAAGTTCCCTTCGAGACCATGGTGCGCAACGGATTCTGGTGGTATTTCGGGATCGGTGTAGCGTGCATCCTTCCGGAGCTTGTCGCGGGGATCTTTCAGGCGGTACGCAGACGTAGGAGCACAACCGGTCCCGTCCTCCGCTATTTGGAGGAACGCATCGAGAAGCACAAAAGGGTCGCACTGGAAGAATTGCTTGTTCCCGCGGAGGCCGTTGCCGCCGATGTCTTTTCCGAGACCGTATCCTATCCCTTCAACCGCCCGTTCCGGGAGACGCCGTGCGTTCTCGAATGCCATGTCTTTCGCGACGGAAATGCACTTTGTCTCGCCTGCGGTGCCTATGTCATTCGCATCCCGTGGGAGAAGATCGTCCGTGTCGAACGGGTGGAGCGCAGGATGACGTTTGCCAATTGGAACAAGCCCGAGCTGCCCATGTCGCCCGTTTATCGGCCCTACAAGATCCGGATCATGGAGAGCGGAAGAGGTTTCTCCGTCCCGAGTTTCTACCGCGTCACCGTCGGTGACGGCGAAGAATGGATGCTTCTCTTCCCGCCCTACGAATACGAGCGGCTCGCACCGCTCCTCGGTGCAAGCGTCTCCACCCTCATGACCGTCAAAAAATAGCGAAAAGCAAAACGCCGCGCCCAACACACGTCGGGCGCGGCGTTTTTTGGAGATTTCGCAGAAATAATCTCCCGGTTATACCGGGGAGGAAAAAGGCATTTGCAAATAAAAACCTTGTGAGATATGGAACACACCCGCTGTGCGGGCAGATGTCCTTCGGGGAAGGCATCTTTACTTTTTCATGGAATTATCGGAGCCGTCGGCGGTAAGACTTTCCGTTTGGGTTTTCAAGATCTCCGAGATCACGGCGTCCTTGTTTTGCGGCGAGAGCGAAGAACTCAACATGATCGCGGAATACAGTTGCTCTCCGCGTCCCGCTTCGTCGCTGAACTTGGAGACCTCTTTGAGCGTCGCGCGGTGGACGGATAATATGATCCCGCTGAACATTTCCACGATCGCTGCGCTGATCGCCGGGATCAACGACACCAACAGCTTTTCCTGAAACGCCAGCGCAATGCACACCGTGATCGCAAACAGCAACAGCCCAAAGACCGCGCTCATAAGCGCTAACGCAAAGGTCAGTTTGAGCTGCCTTGTGATCATCAAATAGTATTCGTAATTCTCCCGATGTTTCGAGAGCCATATCTGCGCCAGCGAGGGCGTGACGGTATCCGCAGGGATCTGTCCCATCGCGTCCTGCAAAGCCGCCATCCGCGCATCCGCGTTCGCTTTCGTCGTCTTGCTCTCGTATTTTACATAGACGATAAACCCCACGACCAGCGAAAACAACACCCCGAGCGCGACCAGTGCGACCGTTATGATGAAGATGATCGTTGCCGAATCCGTATTCATATTTTCCTCCGAAACCGTGATTTTCCGCGTCTTTCTTTATATTTTAACAGGTTTTCCGTTTTTGTCAAGACTTTCCCATAAAAATCGCCCGTTCTCCTGTCGGAAAATGCGCATTAGCGGGGGGCAGCTTTTTGTCCTTTTTGTTATTGTATCCGGTTCGGATCTTCCTGCTTCACGAGTTTGTAGCCCTTTTTCGGCTTTCGGCAGAAGAAGTCGAGCTTTCCGCCGAACCGCGCAACGAGCACGGCCGCAAGCACGGCGATCACCGTGACGACAATGACGACGATGGCCCAGGCATCGAGGCTTTCCGCCTTGACGCGCGACCACAGCTCGTTGATGCGTACGCTTGCCTCCTCGTCGTAATAGTCCATCACCGCGCAATGGGCGATGACGTCGGGCGTGGGGAATTGGGCATAGAGCTGACGGCAGGCGGCCTGTTCGGCGTCCGCAAGGATGGACGCACCCTCCCCGAAGAAGTAGCCGAGGTCATAGTCGACCGTCTCGGTCTCGTCCTCTTCGGGAGCATAGCCATAGAGATAATCGGCATAGTCGAGCATTTCCCGCTCCTCGCCCGCGATGACGGACGTGTAGCCGATATAATAGCTGTTGCGCATGGCATTCTGCGGCATGGAGAGGAAGTTGACAAAGGCTTGCGCAGCCTGTTTGTTTGCGCCCTTGGGCATGACCCAGCCGTCGAACCAGAGGTTGGTGCCCGCCTCGGGAACGTAGTAATTGAGCTGAACGGCCTTTTCCTCTTCTCCGTCCTCCGTCATCCCGCTCTCGGCGAGGTCGAGGGCGTATACCGCATCGCCGCTCCACGCATAGTTGAGCCAGATCTTGCCCTGCACCATATCCGATTTCCCGGTATCCGTCTCAAAGCTGTAGATGTTCTTTTTGATGTCCATGAGCGTCGGTTCGACCGCGGAGATCGTATCGTCGTCCGTCGCATTGAAGATGCGGGTGATCTCCTTGGTATATTCCGACTGCGACAGCGTGCCGCCGTCAAAGCGATCCTTGAGGGCGAGGAGTTCCTCCTGATACTTTACGCCGAGCGCGGCGAAATAGGTATCGCGGACGTTGTCCTTTGCCGTGATCTTGTTGCGGAACTGCCCGTTTGTGAAGGCGCTCCAGCCCAATTCCTTGAGCATCGCCTCGACATCCACGTCGATGGGATTCCCCTGTGCATCCGTGGGGGAGGGATTGTACACGAATCCCGTCGTGCCCCACATGTAGCCCGCGGCGAAATCCTTCCAGAGGATGTCCTTGCCGTCCCAGTCCTTGCGGATGGTGAGACCCGCGTTGTTTGCGAACTTGTCGGCGATGAAGGGGGAGACGTTGCGCACATAGTAATTCTCATGCACGGAGGGATCGAAAAAGCTCTCGTCGTACCGTTCGAGCCGTCCCTCTGCCGCCAACTTCATGATCATGTAGTCGGAAGGGCACAGCAGGTCGTATTCGTTGCCGAGAACGATCTCGTTGTACATGTCCTCATTGGTGCCGAAGGTGGAATATTCCACCCTGATCTTCTGCCCGTAAGTGCGTTCATACCAGAGGCAGAAATCGTCGAGGATGGCGGGCCCTTCGGGGGAGAGCTCTTTGCCCATCTCCCGCTCGTACCATGCCTTGTACGCGTCGTCTACGATGTCCGACTCGATATGGACGTGGCCCCCGTTTGCGTCGAGGACGGGCTTTCCCTCGTCGTCGAGCTCGTGCAGTTCGTCATAGAGAAAGGTGCCTTTCCCGCCCTCGTCGATGTACTCTTCCCAGTTATAGACACGGAGCACGATCTCACGGTTTCCCGTGCAGCCGGAGAGGAGAGCGAGGGAGGGGACGGCGAGCGCCGCCGCTGCGATCAGGGCGAAGATGCGTTTGCACTTCATCGGTCGGCCTCCTTTTTCCGGACGGAAGAGAGATTGGAGATGACCACAAAGAGGATGATGACGACAAAGATGATGGTCGTCAGCGCCCAGAAGGAGGACAGTGTTACGGCAGTATGCGCATTGCCTTTTGTCGTCGCATTGTAGACATAGGTCGAGATGGTCTCGAATCCCGTCGGACGGGTGTACATCGTCACGATATAGTCATCGAGGGAGAGGGTGACGGCGAGCATGAAGCCGGAGATGACCCCGGGGATGATCTGCGGGAGCACGATCTTCCGGAGCGCCTTTGCGGGACTTGCGCCGAGGTCGAGCGCGGCCTCATAGAGCGAATTGTCCATCTGTTTGAGCTTGGGCATGACGGAGAGCACCACAAAGGGAGTGCAGATGACCATATGACCGATGAGCAACGAAAAGTAAGATTTCGGAAGATTGACCGCAACAAAGGTGACCGAAAGGGCGAGCGCGGTCACGATTTCCGCATTGATGACGGGGATCTGCGAAATGCCGTGCAGAAAGGTCTTGATGCGCTTTTTGCAGTAGAACATGCCGATGGCGCCGAGCGTTCCGAGGATCGTCGAGAGGACGGCCGCAAGAAAGGCGAGCAGGAGCGTATTCCCGATCATCCCGAGCACCTTGGTGTTCGAGAAGAGTTCGGCATAGTGCGCGAGCGAAAAGCCCTCGAAGCGTCCGATCATGTCGGTCTTGTCAAAGCTGTACACCGCAAGGAGCAGGATGGGGAGATAGAGCAGGAGAAGCACGAGCCCGACAAAGAGGACCTGCAAGGTGTTTTTGAGGATCTTGTTCACAGATTTGCCCCCCTTACGTTTTCTTCCGATTGGAATCCGCCCGACAGCCATGTCGAGACAAAGACGACGATGAGCAGGACGAGCGCGACCATGGAGCCCATGTGCCAATCGCTGCCGAAGTAATCATAGATGAATTTCCCGATGATGGTGACCTTTGCGTTCCCGAGCATATCGGAGACGACGTAGTTGGTCATCGAGGGCAGAAATACCATCGTGATGCCGCTCATGATGCCGGGCATGGAGAGCGGAAGCGTGACCCGCAGAAAGGTCGTCGTGCCGCCCGCACCGAGGTCGGCGCTCGCCTCATAGAGCGAGTTGTCGATCTTGAGCATCGTCGTGTAGAGCGGCAGGATCATGAAGGGCAGAAAGTCGTAGACCATGCCGAACACCGTCTTAAAGTAGTTGGCGCTCGCGAGCCACTCCATGCCGTCGAGCGAGGCGATGAGATTGAAGAGCTCGCGGATGGCATTGACGCGCAGGACAAAGTTGATCCACATGGGAAGGACAAAGAGCATCAGAATGACGAACTTTTTCTTCATCTTGCTCCGCGCGAGGATGTAAGCGACGGGGTAGGCGATCAAAAGACAGCACACGGTCGTGATGAGCGCGATGACGAGAGAATAGACGATGGTCGAGATCTTGGTCGGATCGGAAAAGAACAGGATAAAGTTGGAGAGCGAGATGTTCATGTTCTTGTCCGTAAAGGCATAGAAGAAGATCACGAGCATGGGGATGATGACAAAAAAGACGAGAAAGACCGCATAGGGGATGCAGAGCGTCTTTCGTGTAAAGCGGGGGAATTTCATCTCTTTTTCTCCTCCGCGGGCTTGAGCGTGAGCTTGATCTTGTCCTTGGGAATGATGACGGAGACGAGGTCGTTCTCGTTCCAGAGGTCATCGGTCGCAAAGACGAAATCCTCCTCTTCTTCCTCCGTCCGCACGATGAGACGGTAGTGGTCGCCCTTATAGATGATGGAGATGATGCGTCCGACCGTTCCGCCCGCCTCGGCGTCGTCGGAGATGAAGATATCGTGCAGCCCGACTTCGACGCGCACCTTTGCGTCGGTGAGGTCGATCTTTTCCCCGGCCGCCGTGATGAGGTATTCGTCCGCGTCGAGATGGCTCCCCGGATAGAGCTGCGTGACGTCGCATTCGAACTCGCCGTCCGCAAATTTCACGGTATTGTGCTTGGTGATGACGCCGTCAAAGACGTTCGTCGTATACTTGGGCTTCATGAGGTGGATGCCGTCGGGAGACACGGTCATGCCGATCGTTTCGCCCTCCTTGCGGCTCTCCGTGGAGTTGATGACGAGCTCGTATTTTCCCACCTGCACGGTGATCTCGTAATGGATGCCCTTAAAGACGACCGAGATGACCGTTCCGACGAGGGCGCCCGCCTCGGGAGCGCACATCCGGATGTCCTCCGGCCGCACGACGACGTCCACGGGCTCGTTCAGCTCGAATTCGTCGAGGCAGTCGAAGGTCTTGCCGCAGAAGCGGACCTTTTTCTCGCCCACGACCGTACCCGTCAGAATGTTGCTCTCGCCGATGAAGTCGGCAACGAAGGTATTGGCGGGCTCGTTGTAGATCTTGGTAGGGGTCCCGATCTGTTGGACGACGCCGTCCGCCATGACGACGATGGTGTCCGACATGGTGAGCGCCTCTTCCT
>CANQUL010000015.1 GCA_947627015.1 uncultured Clostridia bacterium
GTTTTCCGCCTATCGGAAGGCACATCCCGACCGCAATGTCATCAAGCTCTCCATCGGCGACGTCACGCGCCCGCTCGCGCCGGTCGTCATCGAGGCGATGCACAGAGCCGTGGACGAGATGTCTCGGAGCGAGACGTTCCGCGGATACGGACCCGATGCGACGTGCTACGGGTACGAAGCGCTCATCTCTTCCATCCGTGCGCGCTATGCCCGCATGGGGGTGGAACTCAAAGATGCGGAAATCTTTATTTCCGACGGCGCCAAGTCCGATCTTTCCAACATTCTCGATCTGTTTGCATCGGACAATACGGTGTTGGTGCCCAATCCCGTCTATCCCGTCTATGTGGATACCAATATCATGGCGGGACGGAAGATCCTTTTTGCCGATGCCAACGAGGGGAACGGATTCCTTCCGATGCCCGACGACCGCGTCGATGCCGATCTCATCTACATCTGTTCTCCCAACAATCCGACCGGTGCGGCATACGACCGTGCCGCCCTCGCGGCTTGGGTGGATTACGCCAACCGGAAGGGGGCGATCATTCTCTATGATGCGGCGTACGAATCCTTCATCACCGATCCGTCCCTGCCCCGCTCCGTATTCGAGATCGAGGGGGCGAGAGAGTGTGCCATCGAATTTTGTTCTTATTCCAAGACGGCGGGATTTACGGGCGTCCGCTGCGGCTATACGGTGATCCCCGATACGCTAATACGGGAGGGGGTCCGACTCGCCAAAATGTGGACGCGCAGACAGTCGACGAAGTTCAACGGCGTCTCCTATATCACGCAGATGGGCGCGGCCGCCGTGTTCAGCGAAGAGGGCGAACGTCAGATAAGGGAAAATCTTGCCTATTACCGCAACAATGCCCGCATCATTGCGGCATGTCTTGACGAATTGGGCATCTTTTACACCGGCGGGACCAATTCGCCGTACATCTGGATGAAGTGTCCGAACGGCATGACGAGCTGGGAGTTTTTCGATTATCTGCTTGAGAATGCCAACGTCGTGGGAACGCCGGGCAGCGGATTCGGCAAGAACGGAGAGGGCTATTTCCGTCTTACGGCCTTCGGAACAGAGGAAAATACGCGGGAAGCATGCCGCAGAATGGGAGAATTACTGAAATAATATGGAAGACCTGCGCAGAGCGGGCGTCCTTTGCCACATTACATCCCTTCCGGGAGATTACGGCATCGGAACACTCGGAAAAGAGGCCTAT
Organism: uncultured Clostridia bacterium; assembly: GCA_947627015.1. Taxonomy (GTDB): domain Bacteria; phylum Bacillota; class Clostridia; order Christensenellales; family Borkfalkiaceae; genus Gallimonas. The sequence goes on from CANQUL010000015.1 coordinate 1,218, forward strand.
CGGTTTGCAAAATCATTGGCGGCAAGCGGCGTCAAGGTATGGCAGATTCTGCCGCTCGTGCAGACGGGCTATGGGGATTCGCCCTATCAGTCCGTGTCGTACAGTTCGGGCAATCCGTATCTCATCGACCCGGAATTGCTTGCCAAAGAGAAACTCCTCACCAAAGAGGAGCTGAAAGAGGCAAAGAGAAAGCGTACGTCCGGGATCGATTACGGCGAACTCTACCGGTCCCGCTATGCACTCCTCCGGAAGGCGTTTTCCCGCTTTAACTTTGACAGCGAGATTTTCCGCGATTGGATCAAGACGGGGGTCTCGGAGGATTACGCGCTCTTCATGACCGCAAAGACGAAGTTCGGCGGCACATTCTGTGATTGGGGCGAGCCCATCCGGTTGCGCGACCCCGATGCCATCGAACAGCTGCGGACGGAATTCCACGAGGAATATCTCTTCTGGCACTTTTTGCAGTTCGAATTCCGCAGACAGTGGACGGCCCTCAAAAATTTCTGCAATTCGCTCGGACTTTCGCTCCTCGGCGATATTCCGCTCTATGTCGCATACGACAGTGCGGACGTCTGGGCGCACCCCGAACTCTTCAAGCTCGACGAGGAGTACCGTCCCCGCAAGGTGGCGGGCGTTCCTCCCGATTATTTCTCGGAAACGGGCCAGCTCTGGGGCAATCCCGTCTATGACTGGGCGGCTCACGAGCGGGAAGGTTTTGCATGGTGGAAGGCGCGCCTCGGCGATGCACTCCAAACCTATGATTTTGTCCGCATCGACCATTTCCGCGGGCTCGACCGCTATTATGAGGTGCCGTACGGTGCCGAAAACGCGGTTTCGGGGGAATGGGCCGACGGCCCCAAGGAGACATTCTTTGCGGGGATCGAGGGCAGGGACCGCATCATCGCCGAGGATCTCGGCATTCTCGACGACGGCGTGCGCACACTCCTCAAAGAGACGGGCTTCCCCGGCATGAAGGTGCTTCTCTTCGCGTTTGACGGACGGGACGACAACGAACATCTGCCCGGCAACATCGGGAAGAACGTCGTCTACTATACGGGGACCCACGACAACGACACCGTAAAGGGATATGTCGATTCGCTCGATGCGGAGACATACTTTCTCTTTCGTTCGAGAGTGGCGGCCGAGCTCCAGCGGGAAAAGATCCTCGTACGGCTCGGGAAGCACGGGGAGGGCATCCCCGAGGCATTTGTGCGGATGGCTCTCGCGTCGGACGCCGCGCTTGCAGTCATTCCCATTCAGGATCTTCTCGGACTCGGCAACGAGGCCCGCATGAACTATCCCGGAACGGAAGAGGGCAATTGGCAATTCCGTCTCACCGGACAGCCGTCCGCGCGGACGTTTGCAAGACTTAAGAAAATGATAAAAAATTATCGGAGGTAATTTTATGGCAAAAGAAAAGAAGGGCTTCTTTCAGGAGTTCAAGGAGTTTATTTCACGCGGGAACGTGCTCGATATGGCCGTCGGTATCATCGTCGGCGGTGCATTCACGGCGATCATCACGGCGCTCGTAAACGGCGTGCTCACTCCGCTCCTGCAGGTGATCGGTGTCAACGAGAGCGGATTCGGCGCGCTTCAGGTCGTTCTCAAGGAAGCTACGGTCGATGCGTCCGGGGCCGTCGTCTCGGAGGCGATCGTGCTCGATTTCGGCGTCGTCATCTCCGCAGTCATTACCTTCCTCCTCACCGCATTCGTGCTCTTCCTTATCGTCAAGACGGTCAACACGATCCGTAGCAGAGCCGACGAGCTCAAGGCAAAGAAGGAGGCCGAAGCGGCTGCTGCCGAAGCAGAGGCGCAGGCTGCCCAAGAGGCTGCCGAGGCTCCCGCCGAAGAGGCCGCTCCCGCTCCCACGAGCGAGGAACTCCTTGCGGAGATCCGCGACCTTCTCAAAGCGAAACAAGAATAATTTTTCGGAAAAAGCGTCTTTTCGGGCGCTTTTTTACTTGCCATGGTCATCTATCATTACTTTTGCGATGAGCGTCCCACACTGCGCTTTTCATTGGACGAAGCGGAGGCCGCCGCGGAACGGATCGACGGGTCGCAGATCGAATCGCTGTATCTTTTCGGGACGGACGGCGAAGAAGCCGATCTCGGTTTTCTGTCCCGGATCGGTCGGAAAGAGGAGATCCGGCGGCTTCGGATCGATTGTGACGTCGCAGACCTTGCGCCCGTCTATGAACTTCCGCGTCTCGAAGAACTAACGCTCGTCAACCGGAAAAAGCAGAACGTTCCGTTGGATCTTGCGCGGCTCCCGCTTCTCTCCAAGCTCTGTCTTACCGGGCCGTTTGCGGTTACCGGTGTGAGCGGAAGCATTTTGCGTAGCCTCTGCGTCGACGGCTGTTCTCTGCCCGACGGGCTTCCGCATACGCTCCGACGTCTTTCCGTGAAGGGCGACTTCTCGTTCGGAGAAGTCGCGCATCTGTCGTCGCTCCGCGAGCTCTCGGTCGAACATGCAAGGTTTTCGTCCCTCGACGGGATCGAAGCGCTTGTCTCCCTCGAATCGCTGTCCGTCATCGGATGCCGGAATCTTTCGGATATCTCCGCGGCCGCACAGTGCGAAGCCCTCGAACGGGTGGAATTCAAAAAGATCCGCCATCTCACGGGTGCGGAGTCGCTCGGTGTGCTCCGCCGTCTCCGCACACTCACGTTGCGATCGTGCGGCGAGATCCCGTCCCTCGCGTTTTTGAACGGGCTTCCCGTTCTCGAGCGGTTGGATTTCGAGGATACAAACATTGCCGACGGCGATCTTGCGCCGTGCATGCGGCTCAAAAGAGTCCGTGCATCCGGGAAACGGCATTATAACCGGAAAACCATCGAGCTTCCGGGAAACGAATGAGGTCGCCGCGTCGAATCACTTGATTTTTCGGCAAGATCGTGCTATAATTTTTTCAGGAGGAAACCATATGGATAAGTGGGATGTTCGCTTCATGGAGCTCACTGAGACGGTGGGAACATGGGCAAGTTGCATCCGCCGCAAGGTGGGTGCGGTCATTGTGCGGGACAAGCGCGTCATGACGACGGGCTACAACGGTGCGCCCGCGGGGATCGCATCGTGCATCGAACGGGGCAAGTGCCTGCGCATAGAGAACAATATCGAGAGCGGAACGCGTGCCGAACTGTGCTATGCCGCTCACGCCGAACAGAATGCCATCATTCAGGCGGCAAAGTACGGCATCAACATCCACGGCGCGACGCTCTACTGTACCCATCAGCCCTGCGTCATCTGCGCAAAGATGATCATCAACGCGGGCATCGAGCGCGTGGTGTACAAAGAGGGCTACCCCGACGCCTTTTCGATGGAGCTCTTCAAAGAGGCGGGGACCAAAGTGGAAAAATTTCAGGATGAGGAGCAGACCGCTCCGAAGGAGTAAAAAGTATGGAAAATCCGATCGTGACATTTGAGATGGCCGACGGCGGCGTTTTCAAGGCAGAACTTTATCCGGACATCGCGCCCAATACCGTCAACAATTTTCTGTCTCTCGTCAAAAAGGGCTTTTACGACGGGATCATCTTCCATCGGGTCATCGAAGGCTTCATGATCCAGGGAGGGGATCCCGACGGTGTGGGAACGGGCGGCCCCGGCTATCATATCAAAGGGGAATTCCGCGCGAACGGATTTTCCAATCCGCTCAAGCATGCGCGCGGCGTCCTCTCGATGGCGCGTGCCCAAAATCCCGATTCGGCCAGCTCGCAGTTTTTCATCATGCACGCCGCCGCACCCTATCTCGACGGACAGTATGCCGCATTCGGTAAGGTGACGGAGGGGATGGACGTCGTTGACGGCATTGCAACGACGCCGACCGATTTCCGTGACCGCCCTAAGGCGGAGCAGTGCATAAAGCGCGTTACGGCCGAGATGTTCGGCGTCACCTATCCCGAACCTCAAACGGTCTGAAAGGGCCCTTAAATCGCAAAAACAAGGATTTTACAAGGTATTATGACAGACAAACTATTCTATGAAAACCCCCTCAACACCCGATACGCGAGCCGTGAGATGCAAGAGAACTTTGGCGACGAAAAGCGCATCCGTCTTTGGAGGAAACTCTGGATCGCACTTGCCGAGAGTGAAATGGAGCTCGGGCTTCCCATCCGTCCCGAGCAGGTATCCGAGCTCAAAGCGCATGCCGACGATATCGATTTCGAGAGGGCGGAGGCCTATGAACGGCAGGTCCGTCACGACGTCATGGCGCATGTCAAGACCTACGGCGAAGCGGCGCCCTCGGCTGCGGGTATCATCCATCTCGGTGCGACGAGCTGCTTTGTCGACTGCAATTCCGAGCTCATCGTTCTCATGGACGGGCTTGCCATCCTCGAAAAGAAACTCGTCAACGTGATGGAAAAGCTCAAGACCTTTGCGCTCCGCTATAAAGACGTCCCGACACTCGGCTTCACCCATCTTCAGCCCGCGCAGCTCACGACGGTAGGAAAGCGCGCAACGCTGTGGCTTCAGGATCTCATGCTCGATTACGAGAATGTTCGTGCGCTCTCCGATCACTTCCGTCTGCGGGGAGTAAAGGGGACGACGGGCACGCAGGCGAGTTTTCTCGAACTGTTCGACGGCGATGAGGAAAAGGTCAAGGAGTTGGAACGCCGTGTCGTTTCAAAACTCGGCTACGACAAGGTCTACGGTGTGACGGGGCAGACCTATCCCCGCAAGTTCGACTACAATGTCCTCTGCGTCCTCAGCCAGATCGCACAGAGCGCATATAAATTCTCCAACGATATCCGCATCCTTCAGAACATGAAGGAGCTCGAGGAGCCCTTTGAAAAGAGCCAGATCGGTTCTTCGGCCATGGCGTATAAGCGCAATCCCATGCGTTCGGAGCGGATGGGGAGCCTTGCCCGCTATATGCTGTCCCTTCCCATCAACAGCGCCGTCACGGCCTCGACCCAATGGTTCGAGCGCACCCTCGACGATTCCGCAAACCGCCGGATCGTCAACGCGCAGGCGTTCCTCACGGTGGATGCCGTGCTCAATCTCTATCTCAACGTCGCGGAAAACCTCGTCGTCTATGAAAAGGTCATCGAAAAGCATGTTTTGGCCGAATTGCCCTTCATGGCGACGGAGAACATCATGATGGAATGCGTCAAGGCGGGGGGGAACCGTCAGGAGCTTCACGAGCGCATCCGCGTCCTCTCGATGGAGGCCGGGAGACGCGTCAAGCAGGACGGAAAGGACAACGATCTTCTGGACCGGATCGAGGCAGATCCGCTCTTCTCCGCGGTATGGGGACGGCTGCCCGAGATCGTCGATCCCAAAAAATTCGTCGGCCGTGCGCCTCACCAGACGGAGGAATTTATCCGGAACGAGATCGATCCCATTCTCGAAGCGCACCGTGCCGACCTCGGACTCACGGGCGAAGTGCGTGTTTGATCCCGATAAAAATGCCCGAGCCCGATTAAAAATAAAAAGGATACGCCGCCCGCCGCAAATTGCGGCGGGCGGCGTGTTAAATAAGGGGTTTGCGGGAAATTATCTTGCCGCGCGGGAGCATACGTCCCGAGCCCATGCCTGTCGTATACGAAAAAGCTGTCTGCAAAAGCAGGCGGCTTTTTTGGCAGGGGAGACGCGTTTTTCTTTCCAAAAAAATCCGATCGTGCCTTTTTGCTCCATGTCGTTCGACGGATTTTTTCGGGAACCCTCTTTTTTTCGATTCGCGCCTGACCCACCACAAATCAATATCCACCGGCTTGGCCGGTGGATATTGATTGGCAGGGGAGACGCGACTCGAACACGCAACAGACGGTTTTGGAGACCGTTGCTCTACCATTGAACTACTCCCCTAAGCGCATTATAAATTATATACCTTAAAGAACTTTCCGTCAAGAACTTTTACGCGGTTTGCGGAAAAAAATTGACAGAAAGGGCGGGGAAAGGTATAATGTTGCTTGAGAAAGCGCATCTCGGAGGACAGCATGAAACAGGTAACGCTATATACGGACGGCGCCTGCTCGGGAAACCCCGGCGCGGGCGGATGGGGATGCGTACTTCTTTACGGCGAGCACAAGCTCGAACTTTCGGGCGGAGAGGAGGAGACGACCAACAACCGCATGGAGCTCATGGCCGTGATCGCGGGTCTCGAACGTCTCAAATATCCCTGCGCTGTGGATGTCTATTCGGATTCTGCCTATACCGTCCGCGCGTTCGAAGAAGGGTGGATCGGCGAATGGGAGAAAAGCGGATGGAAAAAGGCAGACCGTAAGCCCGTTCTGAACGCCGACCTCTGGCAGCGCCTTCTGGCACTTACGCGCATCCATGCGGTTACGTTCCACAAAGTAAAGGGTCACGCGGACAACGAGCTCAACAACCGGTGCGACAAACTTGCCCGCCTCGCTGTCCCGCAGCCCGTTCCCTATGCGGATGAGGAAAAATAAATTGCGTCCCGGACGGATATACTGAATATAGGAAACCATGAACGGAACGAAACTCATTTACAAGCTCCTGCATATCCTCCTTCTGCTTCTTGCCGCGGCTACGACGGAAGTCTTTCTCGTGCTGTCCCTCCGGTATCTTGCGGCGGATTGGCCGGATTGGCTCTTTTTGCTCGTCGCGATCGGGGGGAGCGCACTCAACGCCGCGCTTCTTGCGGCCGCCTATGCCTTTTATCTTTTGGAAAAACAATCGCTCCTCAAGCTGTGTATCACGGCCTATGCGCTGCTCATTACCTTCGGCGCGATCCTCTATGCGCTACTCCGGACGGGTTTCTTTGAGATCATGCGGGACGAAGAGGCGCTCGAAGCCTATCTCAAGGAATCGGGCGGTTGGATGGGATTTCTCTTTACGACGCTCCAATTCCTGCAAGTCGTCATTCTGCCCATTCCGAGTACGGTGACGGTCGTGGCCGGGACTGCGGTCTTCGGGCCGCTCACGGGCAGCCTTCTGAGCCTTCTCGGCATTCTCATCGGCTCACTCGTCGCCTTTTTCGTGGGCCGGTATGCGGGCACCCGCGTCGTCGGATGGCTCATCGGAAAGGAGACGCTCGAAACGTGGCTCAAAAAGATCAAGGGGAAGGACAAACTTCTCCTCACGGCCATGTTCCTTCTTCCCGTATTCCCCGATGACGTTTTGTGCTTTGTGGCGGGGATCTCTTCGATGTCCCTCGGGTATTTCTTCACCGTTATCCTCATCTCACGCATCCTCGCCATCTTTGCGACGAGCTATTCCATCACGCTCATTCCCTTCGATACATGGTGGGGACTGCTCATATGGGGCATTCTGCTCGTCGCGGTCATCGTGCTCTTTGTCTTTCTCTATCGGAAGTCGGATGCCATTCTCGGCTGGTTCGAACGGAAATTTCACCGCGAAACACGGGTAAAGGAACAAAAGACAAAGGATGAATTTCTGCTCGAGGTCGTCGGTCCCGACGGCTCCATCGTGTCGAAGGGAGTCAAACGGGAGGGCACCGACTCCCCGCCCGCCGAAAAACAAAAGGGGGAGAACGAGTAGATGGAGCGGACGTATATCGCGATCGATCTCAAATCCTTCTATGCCTCGGTGGAATGTGCGGAGCGGCATCTCGACGCCATGACGACCAATCTCGTCGTGGCGGACGAGTCTCGGACGGAAAAGACCATCTGCCTCGCCGTATCCCCTTCGCTGAAGGCGTACGGGATCCCCGGGCGCGCCCGTCTCTTTGAAGTTGTGGAGCGCGTCAAGGAGGTCAACGCCGAGCGTAGGCGCAAGGCGCCCGGGAAGCGGTTTCTCGGCTCTTCGTTCGATGCGGGGCGGCTGAAGGAACATCCCGAGCTGGAGCTCGACTATCTTGTTGCTCCCCCGCGGATGGGGCTTTACATGGAATACAGCCGCAAGATCTATTCCATCTATCTCGGATATGTCGCGCCGGAGGATATCCACGTCTATTCCATCGACGAAGTTTTCCTCGATGTGACGCATTACGAAAGGGCCTATCATTGTTCGGCCCGTGAACTTGCCGGGCGCATCATCCGCGACGTCTTGTCCCAAACGGGCATTACGGCGACGGCGGGGATCGGGACCAATCTCTACCTCGCAAAAGTCGCCATGGATGTGGTGGCCAAACATATTCCCGCCGACCGGGACGGCGTGCGGATCGCCGAACTCAACGAATTGCGGTATCGCCGCCTCCTTTGGTCGCACCGTCCGCTCACCGATTTCTGGCGCGTGGGGCCTGCCTATGCGTCCAAGCTCGAACGGCACGGTCTCATGACGATGGGGGACGTCGCGCGGTGCTCCCTGAACAACGAAAAGCTCCTCTACGATCTTTTCGGCGTCAACGCCGAACTTCTGATCGATCACGCGTGGGGCTGGGAACCGTGTACCATCGCGGACATCAAGGCTTACCGTCCGCGTGAGAACAGCATCAGCTCCGGTCAGGTGCTCTCCCATGCGTACAGCTTTGAAGCGGCAAAACTCGTCGTGCGCGAAATGACGGACGGGCTTGTCCTCGACCTCGTGGACAAGGGTCTCGAGACAGATCAGATGGTCCTGACGGTCGGCTATGACATCGACAATCTCAGGATCCCCGCCATCGGGAACAATTACGGCGGGGAGATCGTCGAGGATCGCTATGGCAGACGTGTCCCGAGGTCCGCCCACGGTTCCGAGAACCTCGGCGGATACACTTCGTCGGGCAAGAAGATCTCCGCGGCCGTCATGGCGCTCTTCGACCGGATCGTCCGGAAAAATCTCCTCGTACGCCGCATGTACGTCGTGGCGAACCATGTCCTTCCGTGCGGCGATGTTCCCGAGAAGGGACCCGAGCAACTCGATCTGTTTACCGATTACCGTGTGGCGGAACAGAATGCGGAGGCCGAAAAAGAGGCGCTCGGCCGGGAGCACTCCGTACAGAAGACCGTGCTCTCCATTCATAAAAAATTCGGAAAGAATGCCCTTCTTCGGGGGATAGACCTCGAGGAAGGCGCCACGGCCCGTGAACGGAACGGCCAGATCGGAGGACATAAAAAGTAAAATGAGGGACAAGCAATACGACGATATCATCGGCCTTCCGCACAAGCGTTCGGACGTCTATCCGCCCATGGCGCTCTCCGACCGTGCGGCGCAGTTCTCCTCCTTTGCCGCCCTGAAGGGGTACGAAGAGGAGATTGCGGAGGAGGGGAGATCCACAGAGGAACGGCCGGAACTCGGCGAAGAGGACCTTGCCGTGCTCAACGAGACTTTTTCCCGCCTTACGGAGAAGGCGACGGAGCATCCTCTCGTGGCGGTCACCTATTTCGAACCCGATCCCGTAAAGGCGGGCGGCGCCGTCCTGACGCGGCAGGCGGCGCTCAAAAAGCTCGACCTCTCCCGCCGCATCCTGTCTTTCTATGACATGCAGATCCCCTTCGGGGATATTCTCGGGCTCGAGATCCTCTCTTAGACGGATTCGGTCGAGACGCAGTGCCGTGCGGCACGGTTTTTTTGAAAATATTTTGCTTTTCGGACGCATGAGGACGGGGGTTGTTCCGTCCTTTTTGCATGCTTTTCCGCAAAAGATTTCCTCCCCGTCGCAAAGTGCGAAAACCCAATAAAATATATTGAAAAAGTTTGCCAAAAATGGTTTTTTGCGCTATAATGCTATTTGGTAGAAATTAGGGTTTTTACTCTGAAAAAACCCAAGCGAGGAATCATGGATAACAGAATTTCATTGCTCAGAGAGAGGCGGGAACGCCTTAAAAATGCGGGCAGCGAAGTGCGGGAGCGCATCGCTTTGCTCGTGGACGAGGATAGCTTTGTGGAACTCGCGGCCTTTTCCTTTTCCAAAGATCTCTTCTACGAAGAGAATGAGGACGAAGGGGTGGTGACGGGCTTTGCGACCATCGGGGGCTATCCTTTTTATATTGTTGCGCAGAACTTTGCGGCGCTGAAGGGTGGTCTCTCCAAGGCCGGATGCGAAAAGATCGCGAAGGCGCTCGATGCCGCGGAACAGCGTGCGACCCCCGTCGTCTATCTGCTCCATTCGCAGGGCGTCCGCGTGGGCGAAGGCGTCAATGTGCTCGAGGGGATCGCGGGGCTCTTGAAGCGTGCCGCTGCCTTAAAGGGGACCGTCCTTCAGTTCGCCGTCCTCGAAGGCGAGGTGTACGGGTCTTCCGCCGCGCTTGCCGCGCAGTGCGACGTTGTGCTCTTCGAAAAGGACGCCGTTCTCTCCGTCGCTTCGACCTTTGTGCTCTCTGCCAAGGCCGGCAAGAATCTGAAGGCGACCGAGGTGGGCGGATACCTTGCGCCGGCAACCGCATCGCTTCCCGCAGTGGAAGTCGCCGATCTTCGGGAGGCCGCTTCGGTCATCCTTTCCGTCTCCGATCTCGTCGGGATCGCCGACGTCGAGGCCGATCTCAACGATGCGCTCCCCGCGCTCAATGAGAAGGCCGATGCCGAAACACTGCTTTCTCTGCTTGAGAACCGTGTGGAGCTTGGCGGAAATGCGAATACGGAGGTCAGAACGGTCCTCGGCCGTCTCGGGGGCATCGCCGTTGCTGCGGTCGTCATGGACGGAATGCGCATCAACGCGGAAAACCTCAAAAAGATCCGGCGGTTTGCCGAATTCGCCTGCTATTACGGCCTCCCGTATCTGACGCTTGTCGACTGCGCGGGCATAGAGACCGATCTTGCCGAATATGCCTCCGTGCGCGGTGCGATGGACGCCGCCAAGGTTTCCGTCGTCACGGGGAGCGCGATCGGGCTCGGATATACGCTCTTTGCGGCAAAGTCCGCCGGGTACGGGTATGTCTGCGCGCTCGCGACAGCCAAGATCGCGCTCTTCGAAGAGAACGAGGGTGCGGAGATCGAGTGCGAGGGTGCGGACAAGGAGAAACTTGCCGCCTACTATGCCGCGGAGACGTCCGATCCCTTCCATGCGGCGCGCGGAGGCTATCTCGATGACATCGTCGAACCGCAGTTCGTAAAACAATATGTGCTTGCGGCGATCGAGATGCTGAGGTGAGACCATGGACTTTGGGACGATGTTCGAAAATTGGCCCAAGATCGATTTGGGCGAGGGCGCCTTTTATGCCGTATTCGGATTTTTGTTTGTCTTTCTCGGCATCGCGCTCCTCATCGCCGTCATCTATCTGGTCGGCCTTGTCATGACAAAGTTGGGCGGACGGAAGCACGCAAAGAAGGAAGAGCCCGTTCCCGCCGCTCCGATCGCGCTCGAAGTCGAGGAGGGGATCTCTCCCGAGATCGTTGCGGCGATCACGGCGGCCGTCTCCGTCTGCATGGAGGAGGAACGGCAGAAATGCGAGTTCGTCGTCCGCAAAATCAAGAGAATTTAATCGAAGGAGTTTATCATGCGTAATTTTATCATCACCGTCGACGGAAAGCAATATGAAGTGGGCGTAGAAGAGGTGGGGATGGCGACGCCGTCTCCCCGCGTTGCAGCGGTAGCGGCCGCCGAGGCTCCCAAGCCCGCCGCAAAGCCCGTAGCGGGCGGAACCAAGGTGCTTTCCCCCTTCCCCGGCCTCATCAAAAATCTGCTCGTCGCCGAAGGAGCGTCCGTCAAAAAGGATCAACCCATTCTCGTGCTCGAGGCCATGAAGATGGATAACGATATCACCGCTCCCTGTGCGGGAAAGGTCTCTTTTCAGGTCGTCAAGGGCGCGAACGTCGAGTCGGACGCCCTGCTCGCCGTCATCGGATAATCGGAGTACCTCATGCAAAGCTGTCTTGTTGCACTCAACATCGGGGACATTTTCAATAAGTTGTGGGGCTCGATGGGACTTTCGCAAGGGACATGGCAGAACTATGTCATGCTTGCGATCTCCTTTGTGCTCTTCTTTCTCGCGATCGTCAAGAAGTACGAGCCCATGCTGCTGCTTCCCATCGCTTTCGGAATGTTCCTCATCAATATCCCGGGCGCGGAACGCGTTCTGTGGGGCGTCTATCCGGAGGGCGTGGAGCACACCTTCGATAACGTCGTTGACCGCGGGCTCCTGTGGTATCTCTACTACGGGGTCGACAAGGTCATTTACCCGCCGCTCATCTTTCTCGGGATCGGCGCAATGACGGACTTCGGGCCGCTCATTGCCAATCCCAAGAGCATGCTCATCGGCGCCGGCGCACAGCTCGGCATCTTCATTGCGCTCTTCGGCGCCATGCTGCTCGGCTTTACGGGCGCGCAGGCCGCTGCAATCGCCATCATCGGCGGCGCGGACGGCCCGACGGCCATCTATGTTTCCAAGATGCTCGCCGAAGATCTCGTGCCGACCATCGCCATTGCAGCCTATTCGTACATGGCGCTCATCCCCGCCATCCAGAAACCCGTGATGCGGCTTCTCACCACCAAGAAGGAACGTGCCATCCGCATGAAGCCGCTCCGTCGCGTCTCCAAGGTTGAGAAGATCGTGTTCCCGATCGCCGTTACGCTCGTAGTAGGGATCTTGCTTCCCGATGCCATTCCGCTCCTCGGCATGCTCATGCTCGGCAATCTGTTCCGCGAATCGGGCGTGGTCGAACGCCTCTCGTCGCAAGCGCAGAACGGGCTCATCAATACGGTCACCATTTTCCTCGGGATCGCGGTCGGCTGTAAAGCGAAGGGGGACATCTTCCTCACGCCGCAGACGCTCGGGATTCTTGCCATCGGCATCATCGCATTCTATTGCGGCACCATCGGCGGTCTCCTCACGGCAAAGGTAATGTGCAAACTTACCAAAGGAAAAATCAATCCTCTCATCGGTTCGGCGGGTGTTTCGGCTGTTCCCATGGCTGCGCGCATCTCCGAAGATGTGGGCAGAGAAACCGATCCCTCCAACCATCTCCTTATGCACGCCATGGGGCCCAATGTGGCGGGTGTGATCGGTTCGGCTCTCGCCGCAGGCATGTTGCTTGCCTGTTTCGGCTGATATTTTAATCGTTAAGGTAAAAAATTATGGCTAAAAAAGTAATGATCATGGATACCATTCTCCGCGACGCGCACCAATCGCACGCCGCCACGAGAATGCGCACGGAACAGATGCTTCCCGTCCTCGATGCCCTTGACGAGGTCGGTTATTATTCGCTCGAAGGATGGGGCGGCGCAACGTTCGATACCTGTATGCGCTTTCTGAACGAGGACCCTTGGGAACGACTGAGAACGCTCCGCAAGCATCTCAAAAAGACACCCATCCAGATGCTCCTCCGGGGACAGAATCTCCTCGGCTATCGCAATTATGCTGACGATCTCGTCGACAAATTGGTCGAAAAGTGCTTTGAAAACGGCATCGGCGTCATCCGTGTGTTCGATGCTCTCAACGATCCCCGCAATCTCGAGGCCTCGATGAAGGCCATCCGGAAGTACGGCGACGAACTTCATGCGACCGATCCGACGCGCGGGATCTGCGAAGCGGCCATCTCGTACACCTCCGGTCCCGTCTATACGATGGAGTATTTCGTCAACCTCGCCAAGACGTACGAGAGCATGGGGGCGGACAATATCTGCATCAAGGATATGGCCAACCTTCTGCTTCCCTTCGATGCGTACGAGCTCGTCAAGGCAATGAAGGCCGCGCTCCGTCCCGAGACCAAGTTGCATCTTCATACCCACAACACGACGGGAACGGGCGATATGGTCAACCTCATGGCGATCATGGCAGGCGTCGATATCGTCGATACCGCACTCTCGCCGCTCGGGAACGGGACGTCGCAGCCCGCGACCGAACCGCTCGTCGCAACGCTCAAGGGAACAGAATACGACACGGGGATCGACCTCGAAAAACTCATCCCGATCGCAGCGCACTTCAAGAAAGTGGCCGCAGAATTGGAAAAAGAGGGTTCGCTCAACCCCAAGGTCCGTCAGGTGGACGTCAACACGCTCATCTATCAGGTCCCCGGCGGCATGCTCTCCAACCTCATGAACCAACTCAAGAAGGCGGGCAAAGAGGATAAATTGCAGGAGGTGCTTGCGGAAGTTCCCAACGTGAGAAGAGACTGCGGATATCCGCCTCTCGTCACGCCGTCCTCGCAGATCGTCGGCACACAGGCTGTGATGAACGTCGTCATGGGCGAACGCTATAAAATGGTCACAAAGGAAACAAGGGACCTCTTTGCGGGGAAATACGGGCGCGTTCCCATGCCCATCAACGAAGAGGTCGCGGAAAAAGTCCTCAAGGGCGAACCGCGGATCACGCACCGTCCCGCAGACGACCTTGAGCCCGAATACGAAAAGCTCAAGGCAGAGGTCATCGCAAAGGGCTATTACACGCAGGAAGAGGATGTTTTGTCCTATGCGTCCTTCCCCGAAGTTGCCGAGAACTTCTTCAAGTGGAGAAAGGCCCGCGACAAGGGGGTCGATGTCGATCAGGCCAAGACGGGCGTATATCCCGTGTAACGTTTTACGAATTGTATGAAAGCGAGGGCTGCAAATTGCCCTCGCTTCCCTATTAAAAGGAGCTGTATGGAAAAGGTTGTCATCGGCGGAGGAGCTTCCGGGCTCATGGCGGCGTACTCCGCAGCGAAAGCGGGGAACCGGGTCACCCTCCTCGAGAAAAACGAGAAACTCGGAAAAAAGATCTACATTACGGGAAAGGGACGGTGCAATCTCACCAACGACTGCCTGCCCGACGAATTTCTCGCAAACGTCGTGCGCGGCGAGAAATTCCTGCGCGGGGCCGCCTATCGCTTCCCTGCAAGCGCTACGATGCAGTTCATGGAAGAATACGGCCTTGCGCTCAAGACGGAGCACGGGAATCGCGTTTTTCCCGTATCCGATCACGCGAGCGACGTCACAAAGACACTCGAACGGGCTTGCAGAGCACATGGAGTGGAGATTCGGCTGAACACCGCGGCCGAATCGATCGCGATCGCCGACCGTTCCGTGCAAGGGGTCGTCACCGAAGAGGGACTCCTTCCCGCGCAGAACGTCATTGTTGCGACCGGCGGGCTGTCCTATCCCTCCACGGGTTCGACGGGAGACGGATACGGATTCGCACGGGAAGCGGGACATACCGTCGTCCCGTGTGTCCCGTCTCTCGTGGGTCTCAACGCGGAGGGAGTCTCCTCGGCGCAGGGGATCACCGTAAAGAACTGCGTTCTCACGGCGAGAAGGGGAAAGACGATGCTCTTTTCCGAACTCGGCGAACTGCTGTTTACGCACTACGGCATCTCGGGTCCGCTCGTTTTGACGCTCTCCGCCCGCATCAATCGTCTGCCGCTCGGCGAGATTTCCGTCTCGGTCGACTTCAAACCCGCGCTCTCCGAACAGAAGCTCGACGAACGTCTGCAGACCGATCTTGCATTGCGCGCAAAGGAGCAAATGAAGAACGTGATGCGCGGCCTTTTGCCCGCAGGGCTCGTTTCCCTCGTGCTTGACGCGGCGTCCGTTCCTGCGGATCGCCGTGCCAACAGTCTGACCCGGGAGGAACGTCTTCGGATCGTCCAAACGCTCAAAGGATATCCGATCGTTGTCCGGTCGCTCCGCGGCTTTGAGGAAGCAGTCATAACATCGGGAGGGGTGAATCTTAAGGAGATCGCCCCCAAGACGATGGAGTCGAAGTTCGTCAAGGGGTTGTATTTCTGTGGCGAGGTGCTCGATCTCGATGCGTACACGGGCGGCTTTAACCTGCAAATTGCCTTTTCTACGGGTTATTTGGCGGGAATCGGGGCATAAAATACAAGTATGCGAAGTATTCTGTCACACATACTATACGGATGTCTTTCGGAAAAAATTGACTTTCCGATGCGGATGGGATATAATCGATAGGAAGGAGAACGGGTATGGTAGTAATTCGCGGCGCGACGACGATTCCGGAGGATTCGAAAGAAGAGATCCGGAAGGCCGTCGCCGAACTTCTCGGACAGATCACAAGCTGCAACCACATTCTGAAGGATGAGATCACGAGCATCGTATTTTCGTCTACTTCGGATATTCATTCATATTATCCGAGCAAAGCCGCGCGGGAGGCGGGGTTTGAGGGCGTTGCGCTCTTTTCGGCGCAGGAACCCGAGATCGACGGCAGCCTGCCGCTCTGCATCCGTGTCATGCTCTTCGTCGAGAAAAATCTCACGCCCCGCCATATCTATCTGCGCGGAGCCAAGATCCTGCGACGGGACATCACGAATATTTATAATGTCGCGATCGACGGCCCTGCGGGCAGTGGAAAGTCAACCGTGGCAAAGATCCTTGCCGCCGATTATTCCATTCTCTATCTTGATACGGGCGCGATGTACCGTGCCTGTGCTCTTGCGGCGCTCGAAAACGGGGTCGACGTCTCCGACGAGAGGGCCGTTATCGACCTCATGCGCAGCGTTTCGCTGGACGTTCGGTATGAGAACGGTATCCAGAAAACGCTCTTGAACGGGCGTGACGTCTCCGATGAGATCCGCCGTCCGGAGATCTCCATGGCGGCATCCACGGTCTCCAAGCATCCGAGCGTCCGCCTGCATCTCGTCGACAAACAGCGGGAGATCGCATCCGTAAATTCGTGCGTGCTCGACGGACGGGATATCGGAACTTATGTGCTTCCCGATGCCGCGTTCAAGTTCTTTCTGACGGCTTCGCCCGAAGTGCGCGCAAAGCGCCGCTACGACGAGCTTGTCGCCAAGGGACACGAAGTGGACTTTCAGGCCCTCAAGGAGGAGATCATCCGCCGTGACGAGCAGGATTCGAGGCGCAAGATGGCGCCGCTCCGCCGCGCGGAGGATGCGGTTGTCATCGATACGTCGAATATGACGATAGACGAGGTCGTGTCTTTTATCAAGAAAACCATGCAGGAGAAAATATAATGGAAAAGAATTTGCCCGAAGAAACGCAGGAAACCGTTCTCGCAACCGCACAGACGTCCGGGGAACAGCCCGCGGAAAAACTCTCCAAGCGCGAGCAGCGCAAGGCGGAAAAGCGCGCAAAGCGTCGGGAACTCTCCAAGAACGTCCAACTCTTTCCCGCAAACAAAAAGGGCTATCATATCATGCCCGCCATGAACTTTTTACGGTTCCTCTTCTATCCGATCCATATGTTCGTCTATCCGTACCGCTTGCACGGGCACAGAAAGGTCGGAAAGGGTGCATATATCTATGTCGGAAACCATTATAATATGTTCGATGTGTTCTACCCCGCCCGCACGACACGCGAGGGGATCCACTTCACGCCCAAACAGAATCTCATGGAGGCGCCCATCCTCGGGTGGTGGATCCGTCATGTCGGCGGGATCGGCGTCATGCGGGACGGCTCGGACGTCCGGACCGTGATGCAGTGTCTCCGGGTGCTCAAAAACGGCGAAAAAGTGGCACTCTTCCCCGAGGGGACCAGAAACCGGGAGCCCGGCGACGAATTCCTTCCCTTCCACGGGGGCGCCGCCATGCTCGCGATCAAGACGCACACGCCGCTCATCCCGTTTGTCATCTGCAACCGTCCGAAGGTGTTCCGTTTGACGCACGTCGTATTCGGCGAACCCTTTGAATTCACCGAATACTATGACCGGAAGCTCACGCCGGAGGACTACGAGGAGGCCGACGAAAAGCTCAAGGCGCGCCTCTATGCAATGCGGGCGGAGTTCCGTGCAACGCACGGGAAGAAAGGAAAGAAGTGAAGATCGTCTGTTCGAAATATCTCGGATTCTGTTCGGGAGTCGGACGCGCGGTCGAACGGGCGCTCGCCTCCCCCAAAGGGACGTATCTGCTCGGCGAGCTCATCCACAATCCCGCGGTGAACGAGCGCATCGCAGCCCATGGGGTCGTGACGGTCTCTTCGGTAAAAGAGGTCCCGGACGGGGCGCATCTTCTCATCCGTTCGCACGGCGTACCGCTCTCCGTCTACGCGGAGTGTTCGAAGCGTGGCATCGTGACCGTCGATTGCACCTGTCCGTTCGTGGCGCATACGCAGGAGATCGTGTCGAAGGCGAGCGCAAAGGGGAAAGCCGTCGTCATCGCGGGAGACGGGTCGCATCCCGAAGTCGAGGGGCTTCTTTCTCGGTGCACGGAAGGCTATGTCGTGTCCTCCGCGGCAGACCTTTTTGCTCTCCCGACGGAAAAAGACCTCGTTTTGGTAGCACAAACCACCTTTTCCGAGAAAATATTTTCCGAAATCAGCGAAAATCTTCAAAAACTGTGCCCGAAATCACTTGTTATTTTTCCAACAATTTGTTATACTACTGTTGATAGGCAGCGGGAGGCGGTTCGTCTCGCGCGGGCGTGCGACGCCGTCGTGGTCATCGGCGGGGCGCACAGCAGCAATACTTACAGGCTCGGAGAGATCGTTGCAGAGCAAAATACGCCGGTGATCCGCGTGGAGCGCGCATCCGATCTCAAATATGATAACGTTAAAAATTTTGAAAGAGTCGGCGTGATCGCGGGAGCGAGCACCCCCGAATGGCTGACTCAGGAGGTTCTTTTCAACATGGAAAACAACGCGGAAGTACTTAAGACCGAAAACACGGCGGAGACCGCTGAGGCGGAAGCCGCTGCGGAGGTCAAAGCAGAAGAGGTTGCACCTGCAACCGTGGAAACGAATGCGGAACAGCCCGCAGCGCCCGTATCGGCCATGCAGAAAGTCATGGACGATATCGACAAGGAAGAGCGCTACAAGAAGGGCCAGATCATCAAGGTCCGCATTGTCTCCGCGACCGATGAGGAGATTTTCGTCTCGGGTTCGGGCAAACTTGAGAACCGGATCCCGAAGGCGGAACTCGATTGCGAAGAGTACAGCCGCGAAGTATACGAAGAGCGCGCAAAGAACGGCGACGAGATCGAAGTTATGGTCACGGCCGTCAAGCCCACCCAGCTCTCCGAGAAACTCGTCAAGAAGATGAAGGAAGAGGAGGCATTCCTCGCCGATGTCGAAGCGGGCAAGGAATTCTCCGTCGTCTGCACGGGCACCAACAAGGGCGGTCTCACGGCCGAACTCGGCACCTATCCCGTGTTCGTTCCGAGAAGGGAGATCCGCATCGGCTATGTGACCGAGCTCGATAAGTACGTCGGGAAGACCCTTCGCTTAAAGCTCATCGAGATCCGCCGCGAACGCAGAAAGGAGATCATCGCTTCCCAGCGTGTCGTCCTCGAAGCCGAGCGCGAGGCTCGCGAAGCCGCCAAGGCGGCCAAAGAAGAGAGCTTCTTCTCTTCCATCAACGTCGGCGACATCGTAGAGGGCAGAGTGGACCGCGTCACCTCCTTCGGCGCCTTTGTCTCCGTCAACGGGTTCGATTGCCTTGCTCACATTTCCGATCTCAGCTGGACTCCCGTCAAGGAAGTCGGCGAAGTGCTCGAGATCGGCAAGCGCTATCAGTTCGAGGTTCTCCGCGTGGACCGCGAAAACAAGAAGGTTTCCATCGGCTATAAGCAGCTCCAGCCTCAGCCTTGGGACCTTGCCGCCGAGAAGTATGCGGAAGGTGACGTCGTTCACGGCCGTGTCGTCCGGATCGTTCCCTTCGGCGCATTCGTCGAACTCGAGCGCGGGATCGACGGCCTCGTTCACGTCTCCCAGATCACGCACGAGTGGCTCGAGAATCCCACCTCGGCGCTCTCCATCGGACAGGAAGTCGACGCCAAGATCCTTGCGTTCAATCCCGCCGAAAAGAAGATCACGCTTTCCATCAAGGCGCTTCAGCCCCGTCCCGAATTCGAGAACCGTTCCGAGGGCGATGAGGAAGTTCCGAGAAGAGAGCGCGGCAACAGAAAGGGCGGCCGCAAGAACACCGCGCCCGTCTCCGACGACGATGAGTACAGAGAGTGGACGGAGGGCAGCGACTTCGGCGCATCCATCTCCGAACTTCTCAAAAACGACGAAAACAAATAATTTGAGGAGAACCGCCTTCGGGCGGTTCTCTTTTCGGGCTCTTTGTGTTCATGTGCCGACCGTGCACGGACACAAAGAGTTTTTCTTTTTTTTGTCGCGGGGCGTTAGGAGCGGGGCGCAAGGTGGTATAAATAGATATAACCAAACCGCACGAGCAACGTGCGGACACACGGAGGAACAGTATGGAACGACAAGGCAATATCAAGATCGCAAGCGAGAATATGATGCCCATCATCAAGAAGTGGCTCTATTCGGAAAAGGATATCTTTTTGAGGGAGATCGTCGCAAACGCTTCCGACGCCATCACCAAGCTCAAAAAACTGGTGGATATGGGTGAAGCCCCTGCGGGCGAACCGTGGAGGATCACCGTTACGACCGATAAGGACGCCAACACGCTCACCGTGGAGGACAACGGAATCGGCATGACGGAAGAGGAAGTGGAGAAATATATCACGCAGATCGCCTTTTCGGGCGCTGCCGATTTCGTGGAAAAGTATGAAAAGGCAGGAGGAGACGGCATCATCGGTCACTTTGGTCTCGGCTTTTATTCCGCCTATATGGTCGCGGAGCGCATCGAGATCTTTACGAAATCCTATCGCGAGGACGCGCCCGCCGTGCATTGGGAATCGGATGGCGAGTCAACCTATTCCATCGGCGATTGCACCAAGGAGACGCGCGGAACAAAGATCGTGATGCATTTGCAGAAGGAAGAGAGCGAATTTGCGCAGAGCTATACCGTCCGCGATCTGCTCGAAAAGTACTGCGCCTTCATGCCCTATGAGATCTACCTCGACCCCAAGGGCGAAGAGGACAAGCCCGTCAATACGACGCAGCCGCTTTACTTAAAGGCACCCAAGGACTGTACCGAAGAGGAGTACAAGACCTTTTACCGCGATACCTTCCACGACTTCAACGAACCGCTGTTCCAGATCCATCTCAACATGGATTATCCCTTCCGTCTCAAGGGGATCCTCTACTTCCCCAAGGTAAAAAAGCGGGTCGAACTCGACCGCGGACAGGTCAAACTGTACTGCAATCAGGTGTACGTCGCGGACAACATCAAGGAAGTCATCCCCGAATTTCTGATGCTCCTGAACGGCGTCATCGACTGTCCCGATATCCCGCTCAACGTCTCCCGTTCCTTCCTTCAGAACGACGGAGAGGTGAAAAAGATCGCCAAGCATATCGTCAAGAAGGTCGCGGACAAGCTGTGCGAACTGTTCCAAAACGACAGAGCGCGCTATGAAACATGCTGGCCCGATCTTGCGACGTTTGTCAAGTTCGGCGCCATCCGCGACGAAGAGTTCTACCGCCGCGTTTCGCCCATCATCATCTTCAAGAATCTCGCGGGAGAGTACCGTCCCGTGGAGAGCGCATACGGAGAGCCGCTCACGGAGGAGGAACGCAAGGAAGGGAAGGAGGCACAGGCCGTGTACTACGTCTCCGACGAGGACAAGCAGGCGCAGTACATTGCCATGTTCAAGGAGGCCGGGCTCGACGCCTTTGTCATGGACACCTTTATCGATCCGCATTTTTTGAGCTTCCTCGAATATAAGAATCCCGACCGCGTCCGTTTCCTCCGCATCGATGCCGACGTCGCTTCGGCACTCAAGGAGGAGGGCGGGGACGACGGAGCCGTCAAAGAGATCTTTGAGGGATTCTTAAAGGAGAAAAAGATCGAGGTCAGGACAGAGCGGCTCAAGAACCGGGATATTCCCGCCATCGTGAATTCCTCCGAGTTTACGCGCAGAATGTCCGAAATGAATTCTTTCTACGGAATGGGCGATATGCCGGACAGCCTTTCGCTTGTCGTCAATACCGCATGCCCTGCGGTGGAGGCGCTCAAAACGGCGGGGGAGCAGGAACGGACGCGGGCCGCAAACTTTATCTGGCTTTCGGCTCTTTCCAAGTACAGAACGCTCACCTCGGTGGAAAGCGCCGAACTTGACGGCATTATCTCGGAAATTTTAGGGAAATATTTGACAACAGAGTGAATTTTTTTGCTTCAACCTATTGACAATCGCGTTTGACGTTGCTATAATATATTTAGAGACTCGGGATTAAGGCCCGATAGCAAGGAGGTAGCATTGTGAACGGTACTGTCAAATGGTTCAACGACGGAAAGGGCTACGGCTTTATTTCCAACGATGAGGGCGGTGAGGACATCTTTGTGCATTTCTCCGCCATTCAGACGGAAGGATTCCGTACGTTGAAAGAGGGACAAAAGGTCACGTTCGAGACCGAACCCGATCCCAAGGACAGCGGAAAACTTCGCGCCGTCAACGTTGTTCCCGTGTCCTGATATAGAGACGCACTGAACAAAGAAAAAACGCACCTCCGAGGGTGCGTTTTTTTCGTGTCCATTCAGCCGCGCATCGTCCGATACGTTCCGAGAATGATTTCTTCGAGCTTTGCACGCGTTTCCGCATTGATGGGATGTGCAAAGTCCTTGTATTCTCCGCTCGAAGTCCTTCTGCTCGGCATCGCAATGGAAAGCGCTCCGTTTTTGTCGAAAACTTTTACGTCGTGCACCACAAAACATCCGTCGATGGTAAAGGAGGCGACCGCCCGCAGCGCGATTTCCGGGTTGTCAATGAGACGCATTTTCACATCACCGATTTCCATAACAAACCCTCCAAAGGTCTATGTAAATATCTTATCATAAATCGAATTGATATACAATGGATTATATGCAATTTTTTATCTTGAAAAAATTTATCACAAAAAAGGCGGTAAAATGCATAGTATGAAATATGTTTTACGGGTCCGAAAAGCAAAATTTTTACTTTATCGGGATCGGAGGCGTCAGTATGAGTGCTCTTGCGGAGCTGCTCGCCGCGCGCGGATATTCCGTCCGCGGAAGCGATGCCTCCGAAAGCGAGTTTACAAACCGTCTCCGGGAGAAGGGGATCCCCGTCCATATCGGGGACAGTCAACCCATCGGAGAGGAGGTCGTTGTCTATACGGGCGCGATCTCCGATTCGCATCCGCAACGGGCTGCGGCGCAGCGGGCGGGAAAACGCCTCGTGCCGCGGTCCGAACTGCTGGGGAGGATCGCAGAGGAATATCCGCGCGTTCTCTCCGTTGCGGGCTGTCACGGAAAGACCACGACGACCTGTATGCTGATGCATATATTCGGCATAAACGGTGCGAAATTCACTTGTCATGTGGGCGGCGAGGACCTCGATTACGGCAACCTTCTCGTGCGGGGAGACGAGATCTTTCTCACGGAGGCATGCGAATTCAAGCGGAGCTTTCTGGCGCTTCACAGCGACGTTGCCGTCATTCTGAGCTGCGATCGCGACCATACCGATTGCTACCATGAAGAGAATGAACTACTCGAGGCCTACCGGGAGTTTTCGGCGCAGGCAAAGCGGGTGATCGTCAATGCCGACGACGTACGGGCGCGTGAGATCCCGCATGGTTTAGACTTCGGTCTTTATGCGGGACGGATCCGTGCCGAACGGCTGCGCTCCGTCGAGGAACGGTATTCCTTTACGGTGGTCGAGGACGGCACGCCGCTGATGAACGTCAGGCTGAACGTTATCGGAAAAGTGCACGTCCTCAATGCGCTTGCCGCCTATTCGGCCGCCCGTCTCATCGGCTTTTCCCCGGATGAGATCCGGAAGGGGCTCGAGTCCTTCCGCGGCGTCCGACGCCGGTTCGAACGCATCGGTACGTTCGGCGGGGTACCCGTTATATGCGATTATGCACATCATCCGCGGGAGATCGCCGCTGCGATCGAGACTGCCGAACGCCTTGCGCAGGGGACCGTCCGCGTCGTCTTTCAGCCGCATACTTACACGAGGACGCGCGACCTTCTCGGCGAATTCGTCTCCGTGCTCTCCCATGCGGACTCACCCATCCTGTATCGGACGTATTCGGCGAGGGAGACCTATTCCTATGCGGGCAGCAGCGTACGGCTCGCAAGCCTTCTGCCCGATTCCCGCTATGTGCAGAGTCCCGGACAGCTCCGTGCAAGGCTCGGGGAGGACCTCGGGAAGGAGGATCTGATCCTCGTCCTCGGGGCGGGAGACATCTATGAGATCGCCAAAAACATCGTTGACCGGGAGTAAAAAAGGGTCGTCCCCGCCTTATGGCGGGGAAATTCTTATTTTCATGAAAAAATTTCCTCCGATTGACAAAAAATTTTGTATTTGGTCTTGAAAAAAAGCGCAGAATGTAGTATAATAGGAAAAGGTTCGGGACGAGATGTTCCGAAGGCCGGCAGGACTTTCTCCTATGCAGAAAAAAGACTATAACGAGAACTTTACCGATTTCCCGCTCTTTCTCTTCCATCAGGGGAAGAATGACCGGATTTATGAGCTTTTCGGCGCCCACCGCGAGACGCGAGCAGGGACCGAGGGGTATGTTTTCCGCGTCTGGGCTCCTCGCGCCGCACGAGTCTCCGTCGTCGGCGATTTCAACGGTTGGGACGACAGCGCCAATCCCATGGAACGCATGAAGGACGGAGAATGCTTCGAATGCTTTATCCCCGGGATGAAGGAGTACGATGTCTATAAGTACGCGATCCGGACCAAGGACGGGAGAACGCTTCTGAAGGCCGATCCCGTCGGGTTCCATACTGAGACGCCGCCCGCAACTGCCTCCAAGCTCTACGATCTGAACGGATATAAGTGGAAAGACGCCTCCTACCGCAAGGCGATGCAGGGGACAAGCCCGTTCTCGTCGCCCATGAACATCTACGAAGTCAACCTTCTCTCGTGGAAAAAGCATGACGACGGCAACTTCCTCTCCTATCGCGATCTGGCGTCCGAGCTCGTTCCCTATGTCAAAGAGATGGGGTACACGCATGTCGAATTCATGCCGGTGACCGAGTATCCCTTCGAGGGCTCGTGGGGATATCAGGTGACGGGCTATTTTGCTGCGACGTCCCGTCTCGGCACACCCAAGGACTTTATGTACCTGATCGATTGCTTCCACAGGGAGGGAATCGGGGTCATCGTCGACTGGGTGCCCGCACACTTCCCCAAGGACGCTCACGGCCTCTATGAGTTCGACGGCCAGCCTCTCTATGAGAGCAGCCAATGGGACAGAATGGAACATAAGAGCTGGGGGACCCGCCGCTTTGACTACGGCAGGAACGAGGTCCTCTCCTTTCTCATCTCGAGCGCATGCTATTTCTTCGACTTCTTCCATGTCGACGGGCTGCGCGTCGATGCGGTCGCATCCATGCTCTATCTCGACTATGACAAGCGCGAGGGCGAATGGGTGCCCAACATCTATGGAGAGAACAAAAACCTCGAGGCGATCGCGTTCCTCCGGAAACTCAACGAAGCGGTCTTTCTGCGCTTCCCGTATGCACTTATGATCGCCGAGGAATCGACGGCGTGGGGTCTCGTCACAAAGCCCGGTTCGGTAGGGGGGCTCGGCTTCAACTTCAAGTGGAACATGGGCTGGATGAACGACATGCTCTCCTATCTCTCGCTCGATCCCTTCTTCCGCATGAACAACCACAACAAGCTCACCTTCTCCATGATGT
>CANQUL010000016.1 GCA_947627015.1 uncultured Clostridia bacterium
CAACTCATCTGTCCCTCCGTGTCCTTCCGCTTGTGCCACCCTCAGCTCCCACTGCCGTCGGTTCTCCCCGTCCCTACGGCCTCTTCCTTCTCCGCAAGAGCGATCGCATCTTTTCGCAGTCGGACGGATTCCTCCGTCACGTCGCGATAGGGCTCCAACCGCGCTTCCGAAACTTCGAGTTTCTGTCTATCCGCCGTGCAGCGAGCATTTACAAGTTTGACAAGGCGCTCCCCGTACTGTTCGAGGTCAAAGAGACGGGAGATGAGTTTGAGACGGTCACTGCGCTGTGCCTTGACGAACTGGGCAAATTCTCCCTGCGGAAGCGCAATGCACTTTTCGAAATCCTTCTGTTCGAGGCCGATGATGCGTTCGATGAGAGCATTCCCCTCCCGGACGCCCGTTGCAGCCGCCAGAAATTTATCCCCGGTCTTTTCATAGACAACAAGGGTCTGTGCCGCGTTCTTGCGCTTTAAGGTGCGCTCCACGCGGAATCTCCGCCGCTCGCCTTCGAACACGATGTCGAATTCGAAATAGACATAGGCGGAATTGCAGCGGAAATTGATGATATCCGCAATGCTGCCCGCACGTGAACGGGACACCCCGCCGTAGAGCGCAAATGCGATGCAGTCGAGGATGGTGCTCTTGCCCGAACCCGTATCCCCGAAGATGCCGAAAATGCCGTATTGCAAAAGGCTCTCGAATCGCACTTCGGCCTGTTCGGAGAAGGAATTGATCCCGCAGAAACAGAGATAGACCGGCTTCATTGTTCTCCCTCCGCAAGGCTCAGAAAGAGCGCACAGACATCCTCGTCCGGTTTTTCGCCGAACTGCGAATCGCAATATTGCAGAAAGAGCTCCCGCGCACCGAGATGGGAACGGCGGGAGACGGGACCCTGTTCCGAAGCCTTCATTTCCACGATGAGAGAAAGCAGCCCCGGGAAGGACGAACAGAGTTCCTTGGTCTCCTCGGCGGTGAGCGGCGCACCGAGACGGAGCGTCAACTCGATATAGGAATCGGGGTACTTTGCAAGTAGCATTTTCCCTTCGCCGAGACTGTTCGCCTCGAGACGGACGAGATGCGTTCCCGCTTTTAAGGGGATCTCTTCGACAACGGCAACTTCGCCCGACTCTTTGGTCTCGAGAAGGACGACTTGCTTCTGCGTCCCCGCTTCATCGAAGGAATATTGCAGGATCGAACCGCTGTAACGGCCGCATTTTCCGGCTTTCTGGCTCTTGTGGAGATGTCCGAGGGCGGTATAGCCGAAATCGGGGAGCGCTCCAACGGGCACGGCACGCGCGCCGCCGAGCGAAATGTCCCGTTCGCTCGAAGAGACGCTTCCGCCCGCCACAAAGAGGTGCGAAAGCAAAATGTGCGGCATTCTTCCGTCGTAATGTTCATCGCCCGCGGCGATCCAGCGGGCTGCCCTTTGGCCATAGGACTCCTCCGATTTCTCTTCGCGGAGCCTTGCCTCGTTTGGATAGGGCAGGAGATTGAGATAGACCCGCTCCCCCTTCCGGTTTTCGATGATGAGGTAGTTTTCCCCTCCCTCCACGGCGCGGACGGGACGCGTTCCTCCCAAAGAGGGCGTGTCCTTTCCGCCGAAGAGATAGATGCCCTCTTCCGCGGCGAGCGGAGCGGAAGCACAGAGCCGCATGCCGTCGTCGTGATTCCCGCTGACGGCGACCACGGCACGGTCCTTTCCCGCAAGCTCCTTTACGGCATGAAAAAAGAGTCCTTCGGCCTCCGCGGAGGGAAGAAAGGAATCGAATACATCGCCCGCAATGAGGATGAGTTCGACCTCTTTTTCCTCGCAGACGGCAAGAATTTCCCGTAAAACATCCCGCTGCTCGGACAGACGATCACGTTCCATGAGACGTTTGCCGAGGTGCCAGTCGGACGTGTGAAGGATCCGCATTCTCTTTTTGCAACCGGAATTTTTTTCGCCGCAACGAAAAACGCTTTGCCTTTTCGGCGGCGATATGCTATACTATTATACAACAACTTGTCGGAAAAAGCAAGCGTTGTTTGTGTTTTAAGGAAAATAAGGACACCGGATTCAGAGGTTTTTATGGCTTTCAGCTCCTATTCCAAGGATTTTGCGGAAAATGCGTTCACGAGCATCGAAAACCGCTTCATCACAAAGTATCTTCCGGAGGCGAACGGCGAAGCCGTTCGTGTCTACCTCTACGGTCTTTATCTCTGCGGCCTGCGCGAGGATTTCGATGCGGAGAGCACGGCAAAAATTCTGAAACTTCCCACAGAACGCATCGAGGAGATCTACACATTCTGGGAAGAATGCGGACTGGTGCAGATCTTGTCCCGCTCTCCCCTCTACGTCGAGTACCTGCCCGTCAGCGCCTCTCTCGGAAAGCCCAAGCCCATCCGTCCCGAGCGGTATACCGAGTTCAACCGCGAACTCTTCAAACTCCTGCAACGGGCGGGGAAGGACATCAAGGCCTATGAACAGCAACGCGTGCTCGAATTTCTCGAAAACAATCCCATGGACCCGCAGGCCTTTTTGCTCATCGTCGAGTATTATGTCAAAAAACAGGGCGAAAAACTGACCGTGGCGCATGTCCTCAATGCGGCAAAGAAGCTTGTCCGCGAACACAAACTGACCTATGAACAGGTCGAGACGGAATATGCCGATTTCAACGCCCATCAGGAGGAGCTCGGCTCTGTCTTCCGTCTCCTCGGCATCTATCGGAAGCCGCAGGATGCCGATTACGAATTTCTCGAAAAATGGAGAAAGGCGGGCATGGAGGCGAATGCGGTCAAGGCCTGCGCGGGCGCCCTCAAAAAAGGGACTCTGCAAACGCTCGATCTGCTCGTCACGGAGCTCGCCGAACGGAATATCTTCACACAGACGGCGGCGGAAGCCTATCTTGCGGAGCGCGAAACGCTTGTAAACATCGTCTACCGTGTCGCGAGAAAACTCGGCATCAAAGTGGGCAATCCCCGTCCCTACATTGAGGAATACGCCGAAAAATGGACGGAACGCGGCTACGACGAGGAGAGTCTGACCCTCGTCGCCGCACTCGGTCTGCGCCTCCAGTACGGATTCCCGGAACTCGATACCCTGCTTGATGAGATGTATGTGGAGGGGATCGTCGACCTGCAGAGCGTCAAGGCCTATTGCGCAAAGCGAGACCGCGAATTTCGTCTGTTGCAGAGCATCCAATCGGTCTGCGGCGTCGTCAAAAAAACGACTGCGGCGCTCGACATGATCGCAGTTTGGCGCACATGGAGCTTTTCGGACGAAATGATCCTCGAGGCAGCCCGCCGAAGCGCCGGTGCTTCCGCCCCTCTCCCTTACATGAATAAACTCCTCTCCGAATGGAAACGACTCGGGGCGTTCACACCGAACGATATCCCCGAACGGGAAGCAGCCCCTTCCGTGCGGACTACTTCAAGTCCGATAAAAAGCGAGGCCGCGATCGCGGCCGACACGCGGTACGAACGCGAACACTATTACAGCGTCCGTCGGGACGCAGCCGACCGGAAGGCCGCGCAGGCCCGCACGGCCGCAGAGCGCGACCGGGAATTTTCCCAAGCGGAATCGGAGATCCGAAGCTGTGAGATCGAGATCGCCAAGGCCGAGCTGTACTCTTCCGATCGGCTCCCCTCGCTGAAAACAGCGCTTGACGCCGCAAAGGCCAAACGCCGAAATGCGATGAAACGCCTCGGACTCACCGAGGAGGATTTTCTTCCCGAATACGCCTGCAAAAAATGCTCGGACACGGGATTCCTGCCGGACGGACGGCCCTGCGATTGTTATCCGAGGGCAAAATAATTGTTCGGAACACGGTATTATGCCAGACAGAATACTACGAAAAGACGGTGGAAATGCGATTCCACCGTCTTTTTTATTCGTATTCGCCGTAATCCCGTCGGTCCGAACCCTTGAAAAACGGCGGCGGTTCGGGAGGCGCGTCCTCCCACTTTACCCGTTTTTTATCGGGCTTCGGTGCGGCTTTGGTCTCGACAAGAACGACGTCGATGCCGATCTTTCGGATACACCTGAGCTCAATAAACAGGTCGGCCTTGCCCCAGCGGAATCCCTTGCCGCCCGGCACGACGATCCCCTGCACTCTGCCTTCGGGCCAGGTGAACACGACGTCACACACTTTCCCGAGACTCTTGCCGTCGATAAGGTTTACCGCTTCCTTTCGTTTAAGTTCGGTATAACTCGTTTCCACACCCCTATCGTATGCAGGGCACGCCGAAATGTTTCCGTGTCAGGAAATTTCTTTCCGGATGGTTCCGAGTGCATTCTTTTCGAGCCTGCTCACCTGCGCCTGCGAGATCCCCACTTCGGCAGAGATCTCCGTCTGCGTCTTCCCCTCATAATAGCGGAGCATCAGGATCTTCTTCTCGCGTTCGGTGAGCCGTTCGATGGCCTCGCGAAGCGCTACACGCTCCGTCCAGATCTCATCGCTCTGCGTTTCGTCAAAGAGCTGGTCCACGAGCGTCAGGCTGTCGCCCGTCTTGTTGTATACGGGATCGTAGAGAGAAACGGGATCGGAAATGGCATCGAGCGCATAGACGACCTCCCGCTCCTTGACCTGCATGACCGCCGCAATCTTTTCGATGGTGGCCTCCTCGTCATGTTCCTCGATCCCCTCACGGACTTTCAGAATGCGATATGCCGTATCGCGGATGGAACGTGAGACGCGGAGCGAGTTGCCGTCCCGGAGATAGCGTTTGATCTCGCCGAGGATCATGGGAACGGCGTACGTCGAGAACTTTACGCCGAATTTGAGGTCAAAGTTGTCGATGGCCTTGATGAGCCCCACACAGCCCGCCTGAAAGACGTCGTCCGCGTTGGCATTCTTGGCCCAGAACCGTTTGACAAGGGAGAGCACCAATCGCATATTCCCCACGATAAAGGTATCCCGTGCCTTTTTGTCCCCGTTTTTGAGTTTTTCCATCAGTTCTTCGTTTTCCTTTGCGGTCAGCTTGGGAAGTCCCGTCGTATCGACTCCGCAGATATTAACTTTACTGAGCATACATTCCTCCCGATAGAGCTTTGCTCTATGTAGTATGGGATAGAAGTATCTGCGAAGCAAAAAAATTTATGCGTCAGACCAACTTGGAGATCTCCTTTTTCAGGCGTTCGATGATCTTTTTTTCCAGACGGGATATGTAGCTCTGCGAGATCCCGAGGACGTCTGCAACGTCTTTTTGGGTCATTTCCTCCCCGCCTCCGAGCCCGAACCGCATGTACATGATCTTCTGTTCGCGGTCGGGCAACTTTTTGAGCGCATCGCGGAGAAGCTCCTTTTCCACGTTCGATTCCACGCCCCCGTAGACCGATTCGCAGTCGGTGCCGAGGATATCCGAGAGAAGCAACTCA
The DNA here is from genome assembly GCA_947627015.1 of uncultured Clostridia bacterium. Classification (GTDB taxonomy): domain Bacteria; phylum Bacillota; class Clostridia; order Christensenellales; family Borkfalkiaceae; genus Gallimonas. The sequence continues at coordinate 5,357 of CANQUL010000016.1, forward strand.
TTGCCCTCGAAGTCGGTATTCAGCGGCTCGTCGAAGGAGACCTCGCTCTTGAGCTTTACAGTGCGGCGGAGATACATGAGGATCTCGTTCTCGATGCAGCGCGATGCGTACGTTGCGAGTTTGATATTTTTGTCCGTCCGGAAGGAGTTGATGGCCTTGATCAGCCCGATCGTCCCGATGGAGATGAGATCGTCGGGATCGACTCCCGTGTTGTCGAACTTTCGCGAGATGTAGACAACGAGACGGAGATTGTGTTCGATGAGCTTTGCCTTGACCGTCTCGGCGTCCTCGCCCGACTCGAGTTTGCGGAGCATTTCCGCTTCTTCTTCCCCCGTGAGCGGGAGCGGAAGCGCTTCACTCCCGGAAAGATAATGAACGATATTCTCGCTTCCCCCGAACGCGGACAGGAATTTTTTCAGCTTTTCCAATAATTTCACGCGGACGCCTCCATGAGCTCGGTACTTAAAATGAGTTGGTATTCTCCCCGTACGTCTCCGACCGTCAAATAGACATTTTTGTGCGGGAATCGAGTCTCTCCCGCCGCGATCGTGAGTTCGTCGAGGAGAAAAACGGGCGCCTCCCTGCTGCCGTTCACTGTGGAGACGGAGATGCGACCCTGTTCTCTCGCATTGCCCCCGAAGAGCGCAAGGACGGCGGCGGACGACGTGACGCATACGGGTTCTCCGCGGAACCGGAGCAAATTCCCGCTGTCCGCATATCCGCGCCAGTGCACTTCTCTTTCTCCCGCACGGACAACACAGGGAAGGATGTTTCCTTGCGCCTTCCGATAGCGGTAAAATGCCTTTGCGCCCCGGACGACGAGGATAGCAAACACCGTGCCCGCACCGACGATGAGCGAGACGGGCGCACGCTCCACGAGATATCCGTTCCCTTCGGCATACTCCACGCCCGAAAAGGAATAGACGGCCGTAAGAAGTCCCCCGAATGCGAACGTGAGGCCGAAAAAGGCAACGCCGGCGATGCAGTAAGGCCTCAAACGTTCCGCCCTGACTGCGATGAGGACAAGGAGGAGCCCGCCCGCGCCCTTCAGAACGAGGGCGAGCCCTGCGGAGAGAGAAAAGAGCGGAAAGAGGATCGCCTCGATCCCGCCGACCGCTGCTGCCGCGGCGAGGCGCAGACGGGAGATACCGACCCGCGCGCACTTCAAGGCAAGATATAAAATGAGTCCGTCAAGCATGAGGTTTTCGAGAAAGGCTTCTTCGAGATAGACGACCATCTTTCCGCTCCGTGCCATGCATTATAAAGACTTTTGCGGCACGAAAAAAGGCATATCCCGTCGGGATATGCCGAACTTTGCGATTGATCCCGTCACAAAAGGACGGTCGCGCTCAATCCTCGAGCCCCGCAAGATAATCGAGGGACACCCCGAAATACGTTGCAATGGCGATCAGCTTGGAAAGCGTGGGCTCGCACCGCCCCAATTCCCAAAGACTGATCACCGACTTCCCAACGTCGAGCTCCCTTGCAAGCTGTACCTGTCCGATCCCCTTTTCCTGCCGAAGCACCCTGAGTCGCTCCCCGAATCCCGTATCCATAAAAATATTTTCCCATAATATTGGGAAAATTACTTGACTTCCCAGTATTATGGGAGTAGAATGGAGATAATATCATACAAGGAGAAAAAACATATGTACTGTAAAAAATGCGGAAAAGAGATTGATGAGACGGCAACGTTCTGTCCCGCTTGCGGTGCTCCCGTGAGCGACCGATCCGTCGAACCCGTCAAGGAGACGGCTCCTGCCGCGCCCGTCAGAACAAATCAGCTTGCCATCGTCGGCTTCGTGCTCTCGTTCTTTGTAGCGCTCGCGGGATTGATATGCAGCATCATTGCCCGCAAACAGTGCCGTGAAAACGGCGAAGGCGGCGCCGGATTCGCACTCGCGGGAATCATCATCAGCATCGCGGAGATCGTGCTCGTCCTGTTCTATGTCGTCATCTTTGTTGTTGTCGTGGCCCATCTTCCCATGGCATAAAATTTCCGAAAATCGAAAAGGGAAAGAAGTCAACGCTTCTTTCCCTTTTGTTTCCGGATCTCCTTTATCGTCTGCTCGAATCCCTTGTCGGAGGGCGTATAATACACGCGGTCCTTTAAGGAATCGGGAAGGTACTGCTGCTCGACATATCCGCCGTAATTGTGCGGATATTTATATTTTTTGCTCTCCGCCTTCATCTCTTTACTCCCGTAGGAGGTGTCCCGTAGATAGAGCGGAATATCGTCATCACGGTTGTTTTTGGCGTCGGCGCGGGCCGCATCCATCGCCATGACGACGGAATTGGACTTTTCGGCTTCGCAGACATAGATGATCGCCTCGGTGAGCGGAAGGAGGCCTTCGGGATATCCCATGTTCTGGAAGGCCGTCAGCGCCGATACGGCCATGACGAGCGCCTGCGGATTTGCCATACCCACATCCTCCGAGGAATGAGCGATGAGACGGCGAAAGACGAGGAGCGGGTCACATCCTCCCTCGATGAGGCGCATCGCATAATAGAGCGCCGCGTTGGCGTCGCTCCCTCTGAGCGACTTGCAGAAGGCGGACAGGATATCGTAATAGAGATCCTCGTTATAGGACAGGGCCTTGCGCTGGATGGACTGCTCGGCATCCGAAAGCGTGACGCGGATCACACCGTGATCGTCGGCAGGCGTTGTAAGGACGGCAAGCTCGAGTGCATTATACGCCGTTCGCAGGTCCCCTCCCGCCATGACGGCGAGATGGTCGAGAGCGGCGGGATCGACCTCGGCGCGGTACTCCCCGAGCCCCTTCCGCTTGTCCGTAAGGGCACGTTCGAGCGCTCCGCGGATGTCCTCCGTCGTCAGCGCCTCGAACTTGAATACCCGGCAGCGTGAAACGATCGCGGGCGTCATGGAGGCATACGGATTCTCCGTCGTCGATCCGATGAACAGAATGGTTCCCTGCTCGATGGCGGGGAGAAGGGAATCGGACTGCGTCTTGTTGAAGCGGTGACATTCGTCGAGCATGAGATAGGTCCGCTTGCCGAACATCTTGAGATTGTCGTGCGCCTTGTCCACGGCCTTTTTCACGTCCGCGACACCCGAACTTACGGCATTGAGCTTGATGAATTCGGCATTGGTCTGTGCCGCAATAATGTTCGCGAGCGTGGTCTTTCCGCAGCCCGGAGGGCCCCAGAAAATACAGCTCCCGAGACGGTCGAGCGCGATCGCCCGACGGAGGAGAGAATTTTCGGAGATGAGATGACGCTGCCCGACAAAGTCCTTCAGGGTCGAGGCGCGCATGCGCTCCGCAAGCGGTTTTGCCCGCTCTTCATTTTCGTTGAAATCAAAGAGATCCATATCGTTTATTCTTCGAGCGCCGCGGCGATCTGTCCCCTCTTGGAAAGGCCGAGCTCGTATCCTTTATCGTAGGCAAATTCAAGGTCTTTGACTGCATATTGGTCCATGGAACCGAGTTCCGGTTCCAGCCAAAGGTCCACATAGCGGCGCATGAGGTGCTTTCTCTGCGTATTGCGGGTATCCATGATGTCGATGCAGCGGAGAAGGGTATCGACAAGACTGCCCTTGACCTTCTTTTCCCGTACAAGATTGCCGAGCACGTCGACCACGACCAGATATTCCGCGCCCATCTTTTTGAGCTTCCGGGTGGGAACGCGTTCCAGAATGCCCCCGTCCACGAGCGGATTCCCATAGAGATTTGCGGGGGTGAAGGCTCCCGGAATAGAAGCGGAGGCAAGTGCACTGTCGATGACGTTTCCCTTGTCGAGTACGGCGACCTTTCCTTCGACGAGATCGGTCGCAACGCATGCAAAGGGAATTTCCAGCTCATCGAAGGTCTTTTCCCCCATGAGGCCGACCATGAGCTCGCGGGCCTTGGTCATTTTCATGAGGCCGTTCGCACGGAAGGGGGTGAGATTGATGGCGGCGAGATCCCCGAGTTTGAGCCCGACGACGACTTCCTTCATCGCGGCGGGCGTTGTCCCCGCACAGTAGCAGGCACCGACGATCGCTCCCATCGAACAGCCCGTAACATAGGAAGGACGGATCCCCGCTTCGTCGAGCGCCTGCAAAAATCCGATATGCGCAACGCCGCGCGAACCGCCCGCTCCCAGACACAGACCGAGTTTTTTCATATTTGATCCCTCCAAAGCATATTTTCTGATATGACAAAACGCATTCCATCGATGCGGAACCTTCTCGAAAGCGGTCTGATCCTGCTCGCGATGCTCCTGTTTCTTGCCTTTCCCGCACGATACGGCGAGAGCATCCGCACGGGGATCTCCCTCTGGGCGGTAAGTGTTCTGCCCGCGACGCTGCCCATGCTTGTTCTGACCGCACTCTTTACCGGGACCTACCTCTTCGGCCGCCTGTCCCGCGCAGTCTCTCCGCTCTCCCGACGCATCTTTCACATTTCGGGAGCGGGCGCATGCGCCGGGCTCGTCTCCGCGCTCTCGGGATATCCGGTCGGCGCACGGACGGCAAGCGACCTTGTACGGACAAGGCAGATCGGACAGGACGAACTTCTCGCCGTATCCGGGATCGCAACTACATCCGGACCCGCTTTTCTGGTCGGAGTCGTCGGATGCGGCATGTTCCGCGACGCCGTGGCGGGCTGGCTGCTGCTCGTCTCCCATCTCCTCGGCATTTATCTTGTCTCATGGCTACTGAATTTCCGCAGCAAACGTACGGGGAATCGGACGTCTCCCCCCGTCGGGAAGCGCACGTTTGCCGACATTCTGTCCGGTTCGGTGCTCTCCGTCCTCTGCGTGGGGGGTGCGATCGCCCTCTTCTATGCCTTCGGTCAGATGATCTCCGACCTTGCGGAACTCCTTTCGCTGCCCGGCGTAGCGGTAACGGCCGTCCGCGGGCTCCTCGAAATGACGTCCGGATGTGCCCTTCTCTCCGAGACTCCTTCGGCGCTGTCGCTCGCGGGATCCTGTTTCTTTGTCACCTTCGGAGGACTTTGCGTGCTCGTACAGCAACTTGCCTTTCTCGCGCCCGTTGGCGTCCCGGCAAGGAAATTCGTTCCGGTCAAACTGCTACAAGGCATTGTTGCGGGAGCGATCTGTTTCGGACTCGCTCTTCTGTTCGGATATCAGTGATACGCGCCAAGGATCTTGAACTGCACACAGTACGCTCTTGCCTCCGCAAGCGCCTTCTGCACCCATTCCGCAGACAGATCGCCCGCAAATTCGATGAAGAAACGGTACTGGCCGAACTCCTTTTTCACGGGACGGGATTCGATGCGGGTAAGGTTGAGCCCGTGCCGCAGAAAGATCTTGAGCAGACCCAGAAGCGAGCCGGGTTTATCGGCACAGACGGCCGAGAAGAACACCATCACGCTCGATTCGGGAAGCGCTCCCTTGCGCTCCACAAGCAAAAACCGTGTAAAGTTCGCCTTGTTGTCGGCGATGTTTTCGTCCGAGAGCACGATGCCCTCCCGTGCGAGATGCGCTCCCACGATCCCCGCCGAAGTTGCGCTGAGCTTTTCCAAGCTCTCGGCGGTAGAATTGGTATGGATATACTGTGCGTTCGGGAAATTTTCGGTAAGAAATCCGAGACACTGCCCGAGCGCCTGTTCATGCGAATAGACCCGTTCGATCCGGTCGAAGGAGACTCCCTCGAGCGTCGCCAACCGATGGTCAACGGGGAGCGGGAATTCCCGCGAAGCAAAGATGTCGTACTCCTCGAGAAGGTCGAGACATTCCTGGATCCCCCCGTTGAGAGAATTTTCGACCGGAAGGACGGCATAATCGACCTTCCCCCCGACCAACCGTCTCACGGCGTCGACAAACGAATGGCAGAGCACGATCTCCGCCCCCTCGCACATTTTTTTTGCCGCGAGTTCCGAATAGCTTCCTTCGGGCCCGAGACAGCTTACTTTTGGCGGTGTCGTTCTCTGTCCGGCGTTCTCCGTCTGCATATCATCCGTCATATCACACCTTCTCCGCAATATCATAAATCAGCCGCTCGGTATCCTCCCAGCCGAGGCAAGGATCGGTGACGGACTTCCCGAACACTTCATCGTGCTCCTGACAGCCCTCGACGAGAAAACTCTCGATCATGAACCCCTTTACGATCTTGCGGAAATCGGCGTCGTTGCGTCGGTTCTGCAAGACTTCCCCCACGATCCGGATCTGCTGTTTGAATCGCTTGCCCGAGTTGGAGTGATTGGCATCGATGATGAGTGCGGGATTTTTGAGCGTTCCTCCCGCGTTGACATAGCCGTCAAGCACTTGCATGACCGTCTCGTAGTGGTAGTTGGGAATATCGTTTCCGTAGTTATCGACGCGGCCGCGGAGAACGGCGTGCGCGAGCGGATTGCCGTAGGTGCGGACCTGCCAATGATGGTACTTAAAGACCTGCGGGCTCTGTGCCGCAAAGATGGAATTCATGAGCACGGGAATACTGCCGCTCATGGGATTTTTTACGCCGACAGGCAACTCGATCCCGCTTGCCACGAGCCGGTGGAGCTGGTTTTCGCTCGACCGCGCTCCGATCGTGACATACGTTACGAGATCCTCGACATAGGCATAATTTTCGGGATAGAGCATTTCATCCGCCGCGGAGAGCCCCGATTCCGCGATTGAACCGAGAAGCAGCTCGCGGATGGTACGGATGCCGCGAAGGGTATCTTCCTTGTTTTCGAGATCCGGTTGGGAGAACATGCCCATATACCCTACGCCGCGGGAGCGAGGTTTTGCCGTATAGATGCGGGGTATGAGCACGAGTTTGTCCTTGACTTTCTCGTTGAGTTCCCCGAGCCTTTTGACGTATTCGAGAACGGGCGCGGACTCGTGCGCGGAGCACGGTCCGACGATGACGAGAAATTTATCGGAATTTCCTGTGATGACATCGGTTGCAAGCTTGTCCCGCTCGCGCTTGATCTCGGCAAGACGGGCAGGGACGGGACGTTCGGCGATGATCTCTTCCGAGGACGGGATCCTCATCTGTTTTTCAAACATGGCTTCCTCTTTGAATATAGTCGTAAACGGCCTTGGGGACATACTCCTCATAGGGTTTCCCATAGGCGATGGAGTTCCGGACGATCGTTGAGCTGACGTGGAGAAGTGCCTGCTCCGCGGGGAAATATATGGGGACAAAATCCCCGTTCAGCTTGCGGGACGCATAGAAATCGGCGTTTTCGTATTCGAAATCGACGGTATTCCGTACACCGCGGACATAGAAGGGCGTCTGCTCTTTTTCGAGCAGGTCGACAATGGCACCCTGCCACGAGAGGACCCGTACGCGCGGTTCGCCCTCGTAGACGGCCGCAACCATCCCAAGGCGGTCCGAAAGGGAAAAATGGCACTGCTTCGAACGGTTTTCCGCAACGGCGACGATCACTTCGTCAAAGATCCGCAGGGCCTTGGAAACAGTATCCGCATGCCCGACCGTGAAGGGATCGAAGGTCCCCGCAAAAACGCATTTTTTCATAAGTCCGACCTCCCGAGAAAGGTGAACTTCGTCCTTCCGTAACCGCGGGAGTCGGGCAGCGGGACCCCCTCTCTTTCTCCTTCGTAAATGACAAGTCCGCCGTCTTTGAGAAGCCCCCGCTCCCCCGTAAGCGTCAGGATCTCGCCGAGGTAATCCTCTTTGTAGGGCGGATCGGCAAAGATGAGGTCGAACGGTCCTACAACACTTTTAAGACACAGACGGAAATCGAGACAGCTGAACTCCCCCGTCTCTCCGAGCGAGGCGAGATTTTTTTTGCAGAGCGCAAGGCTCTCCCTCGAGGAGTCGTTGAAATGCACGCTTGCCGCCCCGCGGGAAAGCGCCTCGATCCCGAGCGCGCCGCTTCCCGTAAACAGATCGAGAACGTGCGCCCCGAAGAGACGCGGCGTCAGGATCTGGAACAGCGACTCCTTGACGCGGTCCGACGTGGGACGGACCTCCTTTCCGCGGAACTCGGCAAGTACCCTTCCTCGATGTTTTCCCGCAATGATTCTCATAAACTATATTATATCATACCGTGCAAACAATGTCAATGCAAAGTGTCCGCTTGTCTTGTATGTGGACAATCGGACGATTCCTCATGTGTTATGTCTGACGTAATACATTCTTAATGCGCCTTTTTATGGATTTCGATACACCTTTTCCGCCTTTTTCGAAACATTGACAAGAACTTCATATGCCGTGGTGCCGTGTTCGTCCGCATAGGCCGCGGCATCCGAAAGCACGAGCTTCCGTGTCCCCGGTCTTGCGGTCCCCTTGGCCACACAGGCGTCCATTCCGAGCGTCCCGATGCACGGCCCGAACGAACGAAAGAATCCGTCGCCATACCCGAGGCGGAGCGTATAGAGCCCCGTTCCCCTCTCGGGATTGACATTGTAGCCTGCACCCCTTCCGACAGGTCTGTGTGCGTCGGCCACCGCCGCATAGATCTTCATCGCGGGTCGGAGTCCCGTGAGAGAATACCCATCGGGGCAATAGCCGTACAGGGCGATCCCGGCGCGCACGGCATCGAGCGCCACGCCCGAAAGGATCCCGCCCGTTGCAGCAATATGGCGGACCGCCGCGGGGAATCGTTCTCTCACCTTTAAGGTAGCCGCGAGAAAGCGTCGGAGCTGATCCCCGCGTGCATTTTCGTCCGCAGGCGCGTAAAAGTGCGAATACACGCCGGTGACCGGGATCCCCTCCCGTTTTGCCGCATCGGCAAGCACACCCGCGCGGTCGGGAGCTATCCCGTAGCGGTTCATTCCCGAATTTACGGCAATGTGCGCGTCGGTTCCCTTCTCGAGAAGGCGGAGCGTCCGCAAACTCCCGACGGAGGCCGTCAGTCGATATGCTTTCACCCGTAACGCCTCCTCTCGGGAAAGAGGAGGCGTCAGGACGAGGATATTCTGCTCGATTCCCGCAGTCCGGAGCGATGCGCCCTCTTCCACGGAAGAGACGGCAAACCCGCAGACCATGCCGGAAAGTGCATGTGCGACCTCGGCCGCGCCGTGTCCGTAGGCGTCGTCCTTCACCACGGCGATGAGCGGCCTCTGCGCAATCCGCATGATGCGGGCTGCATTGTTTCGGATCGCATTCAGATCGATTACGGCAAGAAGAGACTGCATATCCCCATCGTATGAGAACGCACGGGATCGTGTGACTATGCCTTATAGACGAGACGGTGGCAGTTTTCGCACTCGACCATGTTGCCGCCCGCAAGCGCGCCCTGCTGGGCAAGCGGGAAATCTCTCCCGCAGACGCAGAATTCACCGTTCAAGGGCACGACGATGGGAAAGATCCGTTCCTTACGCTTGGTATCGTATACTTCGAGGATCTTGGGATCGATCTTTTTGGCAAGCGCGGCCATCCGCGTCGTGATGTCCTTCACCTCGACGGCATGGGAATCTCTCAGCGCCTTGAATTTTTCGCTGTATTCCTTGTACTGCTTTTGCATCGCAATGGTCTGTTCCTTGAACTTTTTATATTCTTCGGACGCAGCCGCTGCCTCTGCGATCAGCTTGTTCATCTCCGCATTCACCGAGCGCAGTTTCTCGAGGAGAGACTGTGCATTCTTCTTGTAGAAGGCGACATCGGCCCCTTCTTCAAGCATTTCGTCGAGCTCGGAAAATTCGGCAATGGCGTGCGTGATATCTTCAACGCGCTTTGCAAGGTCATCACGGAGATTGCGGAACTCCACGGCACGCTTATCCTGTGCGTCGAGCTTGTCACGGGCGACTTCCATGAACTTTTTTGCCTGAATGTACTTTTTGCGTTCCTCGCTAGCGGCGATCTCCTGTTCGAGCTTACGCATTTCGCCGTCCACTTTCTGATATTCCAATAATTCTTTCGATACGGGCATTGAAGGCCTCCTTTTTGTCTGAAATTTATTCTTGTTGTTATGTAAAGCGGTCAAAGGAACCGCTCATCCGTAAAGGTCGTGACCGGGACTTTTACGAGCGGCTTTACCGCCTCCGCAAAGCGGACAAATCCGTAATTTTCCGCGGCATAGTGTGTCAAAAACAGCAAATTGAGTCCGCACTCGACGGCCTCCGTAATGAAATGATGCTTTGCATCCGAGGAGACGATCGTATCGGCTCCGTTCTTCACGGCGAAATCGATCGCATCCGCATCGAATCCTCCGCCGCAGAAACTTGCGACGCGCTTCACCGGACTTACGCCGTAGGCAAGGACCCGCTTTGTATGAAAAATCTGCCCTGCCTTTTCCGCAAAGAGACGCATCGAGGTCTCCTTGATGTCATAAACCCTTCCGTACGCGCCGCCCGTCAGGGTCTCCTCGTAAGAAAGAGACTCCTTCCCTCCCAATCCGCGCATGAGCATGGCGTCGATCCCGTTCTCCGCCGCGTCGAGATTGAGATGGGCGGAAAGGACGGAGATCCCCGCGCCGATACATGCGGTCAGCTTGGGAGACATTGCGCTGTTGATCTGCATCACGGCGTCCCAGATGGCGGGATGATGGGTGACGATACAGTTCGCCCCCGTCTTTTTTGCCTCTTCAATGGCGGCGAAGGAGAGATCGAGGGAAAACAGAATCCCCTTGATGTTCTTCCCGCAGTCGACGAGAAGGCCGCTGTTATCGCGGTATCCTCTCTCGATCATCTCCCTTGAGAGGGAAAACGGCGCAAGTCCGTCGATCAGGTCATAGAGTTCGTTCGGCTTCATACAGGATCCCCCTGATTTCGTTGAGTTTTTCCATGAGAGCGACCCTTGCCGTCTCTTTGATCCCGGGACGGGCGATCCTCTCTTCGAGCTTTCCGGCCTCCGTCCGCATCTGCGAGAGAAACGCGGCGCCCGGTGTCAGAAGGTTGTCCCGCCCGTAGCGGAATTGCAGTTCGGAATAGGTGTCTCCGCCCGTCCGCTCTCCCGCAATGAGGTCATAGTATTTCACGCGTACGTTTCCCTCCGAAAAGGTTTCGTCGCATTGGATGTGCGCCCCGCTCTCCACGAGAAATCGGCGCACTTTCTCGCTGTTCTTCATGGGTTGGAGCACAAACCGTTCGGGGAGCGTCCTGCGCCGCAGGATGGAAATGATCTCCTCCCCGCCCATTCCCGCAATGAGTACGAGCCCGCACGGTTCGGGGATCCCGTCGAGGCCGTCTGCAACGACGGGGATGCAGCGTCCCTCCCGGATATAGGCCGTGAGGAGACGTTCGGCCTTTTTGAGACTGTCGGCACTGATATCCGAAATATAGGCCCGCTCCGCAAGGTGATGCCCGAGCATGTATTCCGTCATGTATCCGTGGTCACAGCCGATGTCGGCAAAGACCTCCGCATACGAAAGGTGCGAACAGATCGCGGCAATCCGCTCTTTCATCAGTTCAAAAAATCGCGGAGTTTCTTACTGCGCGAGGGATGGCGAAGTTTCCGGAGTGCCTTGGCTTCGATCTGACGGATCCGCTCTCTCGTGACATTGAACTCTCTGCCCACTTCTTCGAGCGTGCGCGGCTTTCCGTCGTCGATCCCGTAGCGGAGCCGCAGGACCTTCTCTTCGCGGGGGGTCAGCGTGTCGAGAACGCCGAGCAGCTGTTCCTTGAGCATGATGAACGTCACGCTGTCGCCGGGCGTCTGCGTCTTGTCGTCCTCGATAAAGTCGCCGAGGTGCGAATCCTCTTCCTCGCCGATGGGCGTCTCGAGGGATACGGGATCCTGTGCGATCTTCTGGATCTCCATCACGCGCTGGACTTCGATCCCCATGGCCTCCGCGATCTCCTCGGGAAGCGGTTCACGGCCGTTCTCCTGCATGAGCATGCGGGAGATACGGGTCAGCTTGTTGATGGTCTCCACCATGTGAACGGGGATCCGGATGGTTCGCGCCTGATCGGCGATCGCTCTCGTAATGGACTGACGGATCCACCACGTCGCATAGGTCGAGAACTTAAACCCCTTTTGGTAATCGAATTTTTCGACCGCCTTCATGAGACCGAGATTGCCCTCCTGAATGAGGTCGAGAAAGAGCATGCCGCGGCCGACATAGCGCTTGGCAATGGAGACGACAAGGCGGAGATTGGCCTCCGAAAGACGCCGTTTTGCGGTCTCGTCGCCGTTTTGCATCCTGCGCGCGAGTTCGACCTCCTCTTCGCCCGAGAGCAGAGGAACGCGGCCGATGTCCTTCAGATACATCTTGACGGGATCGTCGAGACCGATGTCCGAGAGCGCCTGTTCAAAGAGTTCCTTGTCGCGCTCGTCCTCATCGAAGATGGATACGCCCATTTCCGGCAGCGACTTGTAGACCTGTTCGATCTGCTGCGGTGTGAGCTCGTACTTTTCGAGCGCGTCGCAGAGGGAATTGGTCGAAATGCTCCCCTTCATCTTGTAGTCGTTTACGATGGATTCGATCAATTCATTGAGTTTTTGTTCGGTTACGTTCATGTACGTCCTCCCCCCTGTTTTTTCAGGCTGTTTTTTCGTTTTGTGTACTCGTTGATCCTTTGGATGATCTCACGCCGTTCTTCTTCGGACGCCGTCTTGTACTTCTCCCGTTCGGCCGCAATGCTCGCGGACAGAGACGCCGCATCGAGAAGGCAGAGACAATCGTTGAAATATTTCTCTGCCGATGGCCCGTCGAGATTGTCGCCGTAATCGAGGTTGAGGATCTCGGAAAGTTCCCCGTCCGCATCCATGCGATCGAACAGCTCGCTCGGACGGACTCTCCCGTCCTTTCGCCCCTGTATAATATACGCGGCGACGGTGCGATGCTCCTCATCCGCAAAAGATCTCGCCGACAGATCGCATCCGGCGGCATACGGTTTGGAGAGCAGACAGGCGGCCAAAACAAAGCGCGCGGCCTGTATTTCGGCGTTCGCTCCGTTTTTCTTTTGCGGTTTTTCGGAGGACGGCCTGGGCGCAGCCGGTTCGGAGGCGGCGGCCTTTCCCCCGCCCTGTTCGAGATCGCGGGCAAGCGCGGAAACGCTCACACCGGAAAGAGAGGCGATCCTGCCGAGAAGTTCTTCCCGGACTGTAGCACTCTCGGCATCCTTGACGACGGCAAGCGCTTCTTTGACGTACTCGCGCCGCTCGTACGGATCGGAAAGGTCGTGTTTGCGCTGAACGGCGAGGAGCCGGAAGTCGATGAGCGGCATGGCCGCATCGAGACAGGCGCGATACCCGGCTTGCCCTCCTTATGGTACTGGAGAGCCATTTCTTTTGTTACTTTTGACATATCGATTTCTTATATATATGGGGACGACCCGTACCTTGAGGCCCTCGTCCCGCAGGATATCCAGTCCGCGGAGATTGGCGGACTGTCCCGCAAAGTCGCCGTCATAGCTGATGAGAACATTGTCCGTGTATCGCTTGCAGAGCCGCGCCTGATCCTTGGTGAGCGACGTCCCCATGCTCGCGACCACGTTGGGGAATCCTGCCTGATAGAGCGAGATGGCGTCCATGTATCCCTCGACCATAATGAGATTGGGCACGGCGCCCGCCCGCTTTTCCTTTTTGATAAGATTGATATTGAAGAGCGTCTTGCTCTTGTTGAAGAGCATGGTCTCGCGGGTATTCTTGTACTTTGCGCGGTCGGTCGGGTGCATGACGCGTCCGCCGAACGCAATGACTTCGTCGAAATGGTTGATGATGGGAATGATCAGGCGTCCGCCCTCCGCATCGATGAGTTTTCCGTCCTGCGTCCGCGCACAAGCGCCGCTGTCCGTACACTCCTCGGCGGAATATCCGTGTGCGAGAAGATAGGACGGGAGGCCGTTGTAATCGAGTGATGCGCCGAGCCCGAATTTCTTCATGGTGGATGGTTTGATCCCGCGATCGGTGAGATATTCGAGATAGGCATCCGCCTTGCCCGAATAGAGATTGTTCAGATAGAACCGGGCGGTATCCCGCATGAGCGAAGAGAGCCTGTCCCGATACTTCTTTTTCCGTGCAGCCTCTTCGGCGTCACGGTTGTCGAAGGACGGGATCTCCATTCCGGCGCGCGTTGCAAGGATCTGGACCGCCTGCATGAAGTCGACGTTTTCATAGGCCTTGACAAAGCCGATGACATCGCCCGAGGCCTGGCAGCCGAAGCAATGATAGTATTGGTCTACGGCGTTGACGGAGAAGGAAGGCGTCTTTTCGTGGTGGAAGGGACAGCAAGCAAGATTGCTCGAGCCCCGACGTTCGAGCTTGATGTAGGAGCCGATGACCTCCACGATGTCGTTGCGTTCCTTTAAGGCGCGCACAAATTCGGGAAAACTGCTGTAAGAACTCATACGCTGCCCTCCCGCGGAACAAAGAGCTGCTTGAACACGCCGATTGCATACTTGTCGGTCATGGACGAAAGATAGTCGCAGACGGCGCGCGGGATGTCCGTTTCGGCCGTCTTGCGATAGAGGACAGGCAGATCCCCGGGATGCTCGACAAAATATGTATACAAGGCGCACAGCATGCGTTCGGCGCTCTCCTGAATGAGACGGTTCGCATGCTCATAGACCCGCTCGAACATAAAGGACCGCAGAAGATCGAGCGCCTCCTGCTTCTCCTCGGACATCCGCACAAACGGCTGCCCTTCCGATTCGGCATAGATGTCGCAGATGGCGGTATTGATACGGGACGAAGTATCCCGCCCGAATACCTTGACGGCACGTTTGGGGAGCTCGTCCTCTTTCAAAAATCCCGCGCGGATGGCATCCTCGATGTCGTGATTGATGTAGGCGATCCGGTCGGCAAGAGAGACGGCTACGCCCTCGAGCGTCATCGGATTGCCGCTCTTCGTATGGTTGAGGATGCCGTCACGCACTTCATAGGTGAGGTTGAGACCCCTGCCGTCCTTTTCGAGGACGTCCACGACGCGGAGTGACTGCTGCGAGTGGCGGAATCCCGTGGGACAGAGCGAATCGAGCACGCGCTCTCCGACATGGCCGAAGGGCGTATGACCGAGATCGTGTCCGAGCGCGATCGCTTCGGCAAGATCCTCGTTGAGAGAAAGGCCGCGCGCGAGCGAGCGTGCGATTTGGCTGACGTCGAGCGTATGCGTGAGGCGTGACATATAGTGATCGCCGTCGGGCGCAAAAAATACCTGCGTCTTATTCTTAAGCCGCAAAAAGGCCTTGGAATAGATGATACGGTCGCGGTCACGCTGAAAATCCGTGCGCATGTTGCACGGCTCCTCCTCCCGCATCCGTCCCCGCGTATCACATGATTTCATGGCGTAGGGAGACAGAAACGCCTCTTCTTTTTTGTACGTTTTTTCCTTCATCAACCCTTATTTCGCCAAAAAATAAAAAAAGTCCTCTTTTTGGGAAGATTTTTTTCGAAAAAAGAGGCATTTTTCTTGAAAATTGACCGTCGTAATCATATATTATGACAGACATATTACTGTGCTAAATGAGAAATCCGCCATTTACACGCAACACTTCGCCCGTAATGTAGGGATGCGTCGCAAGAAAATAGACAGCGCTTGCGACCTCATCCGCCGTTCCGAACCTTCCGAGCGGGATCTCGTCCGCAAGGCTCTTGCGCTCCTCCTTTGCAAGGCGTGCATTCATCTGCGTATCGATGACGCCCGGGCTCACCGCATTCACGCGCACACCGCTCGGCGCAAGTTCCTTTGCGAGCGACTTCAGAAAGGCGACCATCGCTCCCTTCGAAGCAGAATAAACGCTCTCGCAGCTTGCGCCCGTCTCTCCCCAAACGGAAGTGATGCCGACAATCGCACCTCTGCGTTCAAGCAATTTTTTCACGGCGTGCTTCGAGAAGAGGAACGTCCCCTTCATGTTAACATCCATCGTTCGGTCGTAAGTTCCCTCCTCCACGTCCTGCACCTGTGAAAAGGAGGAGATGCCCGCATTGAGGACGAGCACATCGAGCGCAGGAAGCGCCCCGCAAAGCGCTTTGACCTCTTCTTCCCTTGAAACATCCGCACGGACAAAGTTCACGTTGGGAAGCATCTTCCTCGCCTCCGCCGCACTTTCTTCGTCCGAGCCGTAGCAGGCAGTTACCCGATATCCGTTTTCGTCAAAAAGGCGGGCCGTGGCCAATCCGATGCCCCGCGTTCCGCCCGTGATGAGCGCATATTTCATAATTCTGCCTCCCGCATGATGATATCCGAAACTTCTTCCGGGGTCAGGCCGTCCGTATCGACGGTGAAATCGGCACAGGCGCGATAGATCTCCGTCCGCGCCGATTCGAGCGCCTCGAGGCGCTCCCTGAAGTTCCCCGCAAGTAACGGACGGGTCGTATCACCCCCGAGACGGCGTTCGATCTCGGAGACCGACGCCTTCAGCCAGATGAGAGTTCCGTTCGAACGGATCGCATCCCTTGAGGGCGCATGCGTAACAAGCCCTCCGCCCGTGGCGATGACCAGCCCGTCCCGTGCGGAGAGTTCCCTCGCAACTTCTTCCTCGAGGAGGCGAAACCCCTCTTCGCCGCGCGTGGCAAAGATCTCGGTCGGCGCGGCAAACCGCTGCGTTATGATCTCATCGGTGTCGGCAAAGGTACGCCCGAGCTGCTCCGCAAGCATGCGTCCCACCGTGCTTTTCCCCGTTCCCGGAAGCCCGAGAAGAACAAGGTTCATAGGAAAAAACTCTCCAAGGCGAGAAGATAGCTCTTTTTCCCGAATCCGAGCACTTCGCCGCGGCACACTTCGGTGAGAACGGACGTGCGGCGGAATTCTTCCCGCGCATATACGTTGGACATGTGCACTTCGACGACGGGCACGGAGACGGCGGCGATCGCATCGCGGATGGCGTAGGAATAATGGGAATACGCTCCCGCATTGAGAATTATCCCGTCATAGACGCCTTCCGCCTCTTGAATGGCTGTGCAGAGTTCTCCTTCGAGGTTGGTCTGACGACACTCCGCGATATGGCCGCGCTCTTCCGCAAAGGCGGTGATTTCCTGCTCGATGGAAGCAAGGCTCTCGGCCCCGTAGACAGCCGTCTCCCGCTTCCCCGTAAGATTGAGATTGACTCCGTTCAGGATGAGGATCTTCATCATAATTTCTCCCTGTATTCCCGATAGAAGCGCTTCGCTTCTTCGATTTTCGGTTCTTTGCCCGTAAAAATACAATCGGCGGCATATGCCTGATAGAACAGCATGGCTCCGCCCGAGAGCGTCTTTCTTCCGCATTCTCTTGCAATACGCAAAAACTCGCTCTCCTCCGGTTCGTAGATGAGATCGACGGCACACCCGGTGCCTCCGAGCAATTTTTCGTCCGCGGGACATGTGCCGCAGCCCGCAAAGTGGATCTCAGGAGTCCGGCCCTCACTTTCGTGCATCCCGACGCCCGTACAATTGACAATGACGTCA
The DNA here is from genome assembly GCA_947627015.1 of uncultured Clostridia bacterium. GTDB lineage: Bacteria > Bacillota > Clostridia > Christensenellales > Borkfalkiaceae > Gallimonas. Next base: position 22,542 of record CANQUL010000016.1, read on the forward strand.
TACGCCTTCCGCGGGACTTCCGCAAGGGGCGTAAAACAGCCGAACTCCGCATAGACTTCCCCGAGACGGCTTGCATCGCGTTCGTATACAGAGACCCGCGCTCCGCTGTCGGCGAGCTTCCGGATACAACTGCGGCCCGCACCTCCCGCACCGAGGACGAGCACTTCCTTGCCGCGCACTTCGATCTCTGCCGTTTGCAGCATGAGGAGGAACCCAAACCCATCGGTATTGTATCCCCGTCGTCCGACCGTCACGACGGTATTGACGGCGGAGAGCGTCGCGGCATCCCCGACAAGTTCTCCGAGATACGGAAGGATATCCCGCTTGAAGGGAATGGTCACATTGAAGCCGTCGTAGCGTGAAAACAGTTCCTCCGCTTGCGCACGGAATTCGTTCGGCGCGAGAGAAACGCGTTCGTATGTGCACGCAACGCCCATTTTTCCGAGCAGAAACGCGTGCATCGCAGGGCTTTGGGAACGGGAAACATCCCGTCCGATCACCGCAAGATTCAGCATAATTCCTCCCGGATCTCTCCGAGCATTGTTGCATATTCGCCGACGGAGAGCGACACCGTGCCGTATTTCCCGCGCGAAACGGGAACGACCATCGTCACGAGTCCGCTTGCTGTATTCTTTTTATCGGAGAGCGCACGCTTTGCGACGTCCCCGAAGTCGGGGATAGGCTCCGTTCCGAGTGCACGCTTTGCGAGGCGGTCGAGTTCGTCGAGATAACCCGCATCGCACGCCGTCAAACGCTTTGCAAGCCGAAGTTCCGCACGGATCCCGATCAGAACGCATGCCCCATGCGAGAGATCGCCGCCGAGCTCGACGGCATGCGCCGTCGTATGACCGAGGTTGAGGCATGCGCGGACGCCCCTGTCAAACGGATCGCTTTGGACGATCTTCGCCTTGAATGCGATGTTCTCGGGAACAATGTCCGCAAGAAATCCGGGGTCGGTGAGATTTTCCCGTGCGGAGAGCGCATCGAAAAGTTCACCGTTCAGCGCCGCATGCTTTACGATCTCGCCCAATCCGCAGACGATCTCCCGCGGCGGCAAGGTGTAAAGAAAGGTCGGATCGACGTACACCGCCGTCGGAAGGTGGAAGGCGCCGACGAGATTTTTGATCCCGTGAAAGTCGATGGCAGTCTTTCCCCCGACCGAACTGTCCACCTGTGCAAGCAGCGTCGTTGGAACCTGAATGCAGCGGATCCCGCGCATATACAGGCTTGCAGCAAGCCCCCCGACATCGCCGACGACGCCTCCCCCGAACGCGATGAGGACGGAATCCCGCCGTAATCCGGCTTCGGCCATCGCCGTAAGCAGGGAAAAGAGCGTCTCCTCGTTCTTATGTTTCTCCCCGGCCGGCATGATATGTACGGGGAGATCCGGAAGATATTTTTTGAGGTCTGCGCCGTAAATGGCATGGACGTTGGAATCGGTGAAGATCAACGCACCCGACTCCTTCAGCCATTTCATTTCCGCAAGCTGCCCGGACAATACGCCGCCGCAGCACACGATCGCCGACTGCTCCGCACCGCAATCGTACTGTACATGGATTTTCTTCATCGGAGCGCCTCATAGCGGCGGATCATTTCCGGAACGGTATCCCCGCCTAATCGTTCGGTTATGACGGCGGCAAGCTCGGTGCACAGCGCGCTCTCAAGCACGACTTCGCAGGCGGGAACGGCACATACGTCGCTCCGTTCGACGGAAGCGGTCGCCGCCTTCCCCGTCCGGACATCGACGGTCGCAAGGCCACGCATCAGGGTGGGAATGGGCTTCATCACGGCGCGGAGCACAAGCTCTTCTCCGTTGGACATTCCCCCTTCGATGCCGCCCGCACGGTTGGTCTTTCGGTATGGTTTTCCGTGATCTACAAAGATCTCGTCGTGAAATTCGCTGCCCGGAAGATGTGCGGCGGCGATCCCCGCGCCCACTTCCACGCTCTTGACGGCCTGTACGCTCATCAGCGCGGAGGCAAGACGTGCATCAAGCTTTTCCCGATACGTCATGCAGCTCCCGAAGCCGCTCTTTAAGCCCTTGACCCGCAGCTCGATCGCACCGCCGAGCGTATCGCCCGACGCACGGGCGGCGTCGATGGCCTGTTTGGCCCGTGCGTCGCAGTCGGCATTCAGCATCGCCGTATCGGGAAGGCCTCTGCCGATCGCTTCGAACGCATACTCGTTTTCGTCCGAAACGGGACCGATGGCCCTTACAAAGCCCTTTACCGCGATCCCGAATTGCGCCATGAGTTGGCGGAAGAATTCTCCCGCGGCAACGCGGACGGCCGTCTCCCGTGCGGAGGCACGCTCCAGCACGTTGCGCGCATCGGATTGGGCGAATTTGTTCATCCCCGCAAGGTCGGCATGCCCCGGCCGTACCGCCGTGACGCACCGCACACCGACGTCGCATCCTTCCGGCGCCATGATGTCTTTCCATGTCTCGTAATCGCGATTCCAGACGGCAAGCGTAATGGGACTTCCGAGAGTGACACGGTTGCGGACACCCGATAGGATCTCCACACGGTCGCATTCGATGTTCTGCCGTGCACCGCGCCCGTAGCCGCCCTGCCGTCTCGCCAGCGCCCTATCGACGGCTTCGATATCCACGCACAGTCCTGCGGGAAATCCCTCTATGATGGCAAACAGACCCTTTCCGTGCGATTCTCCGCCCGTGGAAATTCTCATTGGTCCTCTCCTTTAAGAAAAGTTATCCCGTTCGATCCGATATCCGTCGGAAGTCACGGAGAGCAAAATATCTCCGAGTTCGTCGGTGCGGTAGATCGCATCGACCTGCTCCGAAAGTCTGCGTAAAGTCCCCGAATTGGGATGGCCGTATGAATTCTCCCCGCAGGAGATGACAGCCGATTTCACGCCGAGGAGCGAGAGCCATTCCTCGCAAGTGGAACTCGACGAGCCGTGATGTGCAACGTGCAGAATGTCCGTCTCATCCAGACGGACGGAATAGTTTCCGCTGTCGAAGATAGTCGGGTCCGCATGATATTCGCGGATGAGCCGCCGCTCCCGCACCGAGGAAATATCCCCGCAGAAGAGAAGCGACGTCCCCGCATAGGTGAGATACAGAACGGTCGAAGAATCGTT
>CANQUL010000017.1 GCA_947627015.1 uncultured Clostridia bacterium
TAATTTCCGATGGTCAGATTGCCGCTCGGCTGGACGGCGGAATATACGATTTTCTCATCCATGGCCTGTTGTGCCTCCGTATTCTTTCTTATTATACCATATTCCCGCGCGAAATGCAACGCATGAGAGGCGCACTTTGATGAAAATTGTATCACCGAAGGCAAATCGGGAGAGAATCGCACCCCATCCGCCGGAAATCGGGCCCGTCGAACGAGAGGCCGTCCCCGCCCGCCCCGCGCCTGCGGGACGGGCGGGGACGGAAAAAAGCCGCGGCGGATCGGGATCCGCCGCGGCTTCCGCATAAAAATCAAACCGGCCGGGCTTCTGCCCCGTCATCCGCGCACGCGCGCCGCGTTGAGCTCCTGCATGCGTCCCGTGAACGTCACGGGCTGTTTTCGCCGTTTGAGCGTCTCGGTGAACTTGGCCGTGACGAGCGCGTAGATGCAGTAGATGGGCACGGCGCCGAGATTGGTCTCGAGCAGCGAATTGACGACAAGGGTCGTGATTTTCTGACCCCAGTCTGCAATTTCGGCACTGCGGATGCCTCCGATGAGCAGGGAAAATTCCCACGCAAACTGCACAAGAATTCCGATGGCGAGCATCCAAAGGAGCGGGAACCGCTTTGTCTTGTCCTTTTGAAAGAGGTTGTAGACGATGGCCGCGGCATACCCCGCGATGAGGATGAGCGCCATGTACCCGTGGTAGGCGCCCGTCGTGCGCTGGATCTTGATGGGAGTGAGCCCCTGCCCGAAGGTATTCGCGAGCATGGGGGCGGCGATCCACCAGACCACGATGAGCAGCGACCACTCGACGAGATGCTTGTCCTTGGAGAACCACAGCCAGATCCAGACGAAATTGGTGATGCCGTAGCTCATGCTCATCCAGAGGAGCACCCAAAAGAGGTCGCCGCCCTCGATGGAGCGGGAGTGCGTCAGAAGGTGGAAGATGCCGTAATCCACTACCATGTACAAAATGCCGCCCGCAATTCCCCACAAAAAGGTCAGATACTTTTTGCGCAGGATGAGCAGAAGGCACAGACAGACGAGGAAGGCGGTATCCAGCCAGATGTAGAGCGGATTGAAGACCCGCTGGGCCACGATCTCGGTCGCAAGCAGATTCATGATGTCTCCTCAAAAAGAGCGCCCGGACCGCAGGCCGGGCGCACTCGTTTTTACTTTTTCATCGCTTCGACTTGCTTGGCGACTTCTTCGGAGAGATCCTCGGCCTTCTTCTCGATCCCCTCTCCCATGACATAGAAGAGGAATGCCTTGATGGAGACCGCGCTTCCCGCCGCCTTGGCGCCCTGCGCAATGAGCTGTTTGATGGTGACCTTGTCGTCCTTGACGAACTTCTGCTCGAGCAAGCAGTTGTCCTCATAGAACTTTTTCAGCTTGCCCTCGACGATGCGGGCCGCGATGGCTTCGGGCTTGCCCTCGTTGAGGACTTCCTGCATGAGGATGGCCTTTTCGCGTTCGAGAGCCTCTGCGGGGACCTCTTCCGCGGTGAGGTAGGCGGGCTTGGAGAACGCCGTGTGGAGCGCGATGTCGTGCGCGAGCGCCTTGGTCTCCGCCGTCTCGGGCGCGTCGAAGTCGAGCATGACGCCCATCGTGCCGCCCATGTGGATATACGTCTCGATAAACCCGTTGGTCTCATAGATCGCAAAGCGGCGCACGGAGATCTTTTCGCCGATGACGCCGGTCTGCTCCTGAACAAACGTGTCGACCGTCTTTCCCCCACCCATGTCCGAAGCAAGGAGCTCGGAAACGGTAGCGGGCTTTTTCGCTGCGATCTGTTTTGCGACGAGGGAAACGACCTCGTGGAACTTCTCGCCCTTGGCGACGAAGTCGCTCTCGCAGTTGACTTCGACGAGCACGCCCGTCTTGCCCTCGATATAGGCATACACGATGCCCTCCGCGGCGATCTTGGAGGCGCGCTTGGCCGCCTTGGCGATCCCGCGCTCCCGGAGAAGGTCGGCCGCCTTTTCAAAGTCGCCGTCCGCGTCGACGAGCGCACGCTTGCAATCCATCATGCCCGCACCGGTCTGTTCGCGGAGCTTCATTACATCTTTTGCCGTAAATTCTGCCATATGTTTCTCCTTTTCCGAAAATTATTCCTTTTCCGCAGCGACGACTTCCTCGATGTCCGCGGGAGCCGCTTCCGTCTCTTCGACGGGCAGGACGGGCGTTTCGCCCTGATTGGCCTCGATGACCGCGTTGGCGATGACCGACGAGATGAGCTTGATGGCGCGGATGGCGTCGTCGTTGCCGGGGATCACATAGTCGATGAGGTCGGGGTCGCAGTTCGTATCCGTGATGGCCACGATGGGCACGTTCATCTTGCGCGCTTCGGCGACGGCGATGTCCTCGTTATGCGGGTCGACGACGAACATGATGCCGGGCATGCCGTGCATGTTCTTGATACCGCCGAGATTTTCCTGCAACTTGGCCATCTCCTTCTTGAGACCGAGGACTTCCTTCTTGGGAAGAAGGTCGAATTCGCCCGAAGTCTCCATCCGTTCAAGGCGTTCGAGATAGTCGATCCGGGAGCGGATGGTCTTGAAGTTGGTGAGCGTGCCGCCCAGCCAGCGGGAGTTGACATAGAACTGACCGCAGCGCTCGGCCTCTTCCTTGATGGCATCCTGCGCCTGCTTTTTGGTGCCGACGAAGAGCACGCTCTTGCCCTGCTTGACGGACTCGACGACGAAGGAGTACGCGACTTCGATGAGTTCCGCCGTCTTTTCGAGGTCCACGATGTGGATGTCGTGACGGGCGGCGAAGATGTACTTCTTCATCTTGGGGTTCCACTTCTTGGTCTGGTGTCCGAAATGGACGCCCGCTTCGAGAAGCTGCTTCATTGTGATAACTGCCATAATGTTCCTCCGTTTTACCTCCCCTGCCTGTGTTGTTCCGCCCGTCATCCGCCGATGAGATTTGCGGACACGGAGGGCGGCACCGGACGGGGTGCGGATTGTCTGCCTTTTCGCAGACTTTATAAGTATACCATACGTTTTCGGAAAAATCAACTTGTTTTGAGGGCCAAATTCATATTTTCTTGTACGCGCGCGTGGGGAAGGCGCAAAAAAACCGCACCGGGGAAGTCCCGATGCGGCAAAACCGAACGGTTTGGCTTGTCTCTGTCCTTCTACTGCGCATCCGACGCGAAGCGGAGCACCTCGTCGAACATCTTTTCGGGGGAGACGGAAGTCTTGAAGCGGATGGGCTTGTACCGTACCGATTTGATGGGCTCGGGGACCTTCATGGCGGTGAGCAGATGGATGCGCTTGACCCCCTTGAACGAGTCCTTCACATCGTTGCCCGTGAGGGCGTAAAGGACGTCCTGCGGGAACTTGTAGGGACTGGCCGTAGACACCACAACGAGGGGGTGCTTCTCGGACATGGGGTCGTCGTTTAACTTCTGCATGAGCCGTTCTGCCACGCTCATGGCAACGCCCGTATGGGTATCCATCGGGTAGCCGTATTCCATGAAGAACTCGTACATGCAGTCCACCGTGTCGTCCTCGCTTGCAAAACCCGCCGTGAAGATCTTCCCGAGGGCGGCGCGCTCCGATTCGGAAACGGCGTACCGTCCGAACTCCGCAAGATCGGCCATGCGGCCCGCGGTGGACGCTGCATCCCGTCCCGAACTCTCGAAGAGCAGCCTCTCGAGGTTGGAGGAGACGAGGATGTCCATCGACGGCGACATGGTACGGAAGAAGGGACGGTGGACGTTGTAGTCGCCCGTGCGGAAGAAATCGGTGAGGACGTTGTTCTTGTTGGAGGCGCAGATGAGCCGACCGACGGGCAGCCCCATACGCCCGGCATAATAGGCGGCGAGCAGATTGCCGAAGTTGCCCGTGGGCACGCAGAAGTCCACCTTGTCGCCCATCGCGATCTGGCCCGACGTGACGAGGTCGAGATAGGCGGAGAAGTAGTAGCAGACCTGCGGGAGAAGCCGGCCGATGTTGATGGAATTGGCCGAAGTGAGCCGCACACCCTTTTCCGCGAGCTTGCGGACGCACTCCTCCGACGCAAAGATCTTTTTGACACCGCTCTGGCAGTCGTCGAAGTTGCCCCGCACGGCCACGACGTCGAGATTTTCGCCGTCCTGCGTGGTCATCTGGAGCTTTTGCATCTTGGAGACGCCCTCTTCGGGATAGAATACCATCACCTTGATGCCTTCGGCGTCGCGGAAGCCCTCGAGCGCGGCCTTGCCCGTATCGCCGCTCGTGGCGACGAGGATGAGGATGGTCTCCCGGATGCCGAGCATGTCCGCGCCCTTCCGCATGAGATAGGGCAGCACGGTGAGCGCCATGTCCTTGAAGGCGCAGGTGGGGCCGTGGAAGAGTTCGAGCAGATACATGCCGTTGTCCATGCGGACAAGGGGAGCGGGGTCCCCGCCCTCGAACTGGGAATACGCCGTCCTGAGGGCGCCGAGGAGCTCTTCCCCGTCGTACTCCTCAAAGTACTTGCGGAGAAGGAGCGCGGCACGCTCGGGATAGTCCATTCCGAGCATGGCCTCGAACTCTCCGTCCGTCACCGCGGGAAAGGTTTCGGGCACAAAGAGACCGCCGTCTGCCGCAATGCCGCGCACGACCGCCTCGGGTCCCGTGACCCGCTCTCCTCCTCTGGTGCTGATGAATTTCATAGAAAACCTGCCTGATGATTTTTGACGGAAAAAAGAATTTTTATAAAGGGCAAACGTCCCGCACACAGGCGGGACATTTACCATCAGCCGATTCGTTACAGAAACTTCTTTGCGAAATCGGGAAGCTCTTCTTCGGCACAGCTGCAGGTGATCCAGATCTCGAGCCCGCGCTGTTCGGAAACCTTATCGAGCATATAGAAGAATTGGGACATATCCTTGACGTTCTTGCCGGCGATGCGGGCCACGCCGTCGATGTAGACGAACTCGTTGTCGTATCCGCCCGCGATGGTGCCCTTGACAAAGCCGCAGAGTGCGTCCTCGCCCGCAACGGCGTAGTCGGTCACGTCGATGAAGCGGATCTCCCGCTTCAGGTCGTACATATAGCGCTTGGTATCGGTGATGAAGATGAGGTGCCCCTTGGCGCTTGCGACGGCGTTGTTTGCCGCGTCGATGATCTGCTTGGTCTTGCCGCTGCCTTTGGGCCCGCATATGATTTTGATCATGATGGTTTTGTCTCCTTGGTTGCCTTTCGGCGAATTTTCCTGATACTATTCTACCAAATTTCCGCGCAACTTTCAAGGGGTTTCCAAAAAAAAGAGGAAGAAATTTTTTCCCTGCCCGTTTTCCCCCGTTTTCGCCGGAAAATCGGTCATTGAAGGCTGAGAAGAAAGGCGTCGATGCGGTCGAGCCCCTCGAGCATGTCCTTCATGGACAGGGAGTAGGAAAGCCGCACGCAGTCGTCCGCACCGAAGGCGGCTCCCGGAACGACCGCGACCTTTGCAGCCTCGAGGAGGGTATCCGCAAAGTCCACGGAATTTTCGATCTTTCTGCTCCCGAAGTGCTTGCCGTACGCACCGCTCACGACGAGCATGGCGTAGAACGCGCCGTCGGGGATGATGCAATAGGCCCCTACCATGTCCGAGATGCGCTCGATCATAGCCAGCCTTCTCCTCGCAAACCGCGCGACCATCTCTTCGACGGCGGCCTCGGGAGAGGAGAGCGCCGCGAGCGCGGCATACTGGGCGACGGAGCAGGGATTGCTCGTCGCATGGCTCTGGAAGGAGTCGATGGCCGCGGCGATGTCCTTGGGTGCGGCGAGATAGCCGATGCGCCAGCCCGTCATGGCATACGTCTTGGAGACGCCGTTCACGGTGACGGTGAGCGCCTTGGCCGCTTCCGAGGAGGCCGCGAACGAGAAGGGCTTCCGTTCGCCATAGACGAGCTTTTCGTAAATTTCATCGGACAGGACGAAGATGCCCGCCTCCGTGCACACCTCGGCGAGGGCGCGCACTTCGGCCTCCGAATACACGGCCCCGGTCGGATTGCAGGGAGAGTTGAAGATGAAGAGCTTGGTCCTCGGCGTGATGGCGGCCTTGAGCTGTTCGGGCGTGATCTTGAAGCCGGCGCGCTTGCTCGCACGAACGATGACGGGCACGCCGCCGCATGTCTTTACGATCTCGGGATAGGTGAGCCAGTAAGGCGCGGGAATGATGACCTCATCCCCCTCGTCGACGAGCGCATAGCAGACGTTGAATACGGAGTGCTTGGCGCCGTTCGAGACAATGATCTGCGAGGGCTCGTATTCGAGACCGTTGTCGCGGCGGAGCTTGGAACAGATGGCGCGGCGCAGTTCGGGAATGCCCGCGGAGGGCGTATACTTTGTATAGCCCCGATCGAGTGCGGCACGGGCCGCATCCATGATGTGGTCGGGCGTCGCGAAGTCGGGCTCGCCGACGCCGAAATTGATGACGTTCTCCCCCGCCGCCTTCATGGCCTTGGCCTTTGCGCTGATGGCGAGCGTCAGCGAAGGAGAAATCGTGCGGATGCGCTTTGCAAGTCTTTCCATAGATGTTTCCTCACAAAAAGTGGATATGGGGTCGAAAAAATCACGATCCTTCGCTTCCCGCAAGCCGTTTGGCGAGGTCGGCCGCGGTCAATGCGTCGATCAGTCCGTCGAGATCGCCCGACAGGATGTCCTCCATGCTGTGCAACGAGAGACCGATGCGGTGATCGGTGATGCGGCTCTGGGGGAAGTTGTAGGTGCGGATGCGTTCGCTCCGGTCGCCCGTTCCGACGAGGCTCTTGCGGCTGGCCGCTTCCTCGCCCGCGGCGCGGCTCCGATAGTAGTCATAGAGACGGCTCTTTAAGACACGATATGCCTTCTCCTTATTTTTGAGCTGGCTCCGCTCGTCCTGACAGGTCACGACGATGCCCGTCGGGAAGTGCGTGAGACGGATGGCCGTCTCGGTCTTGTTGACCTTTTGCCCGCCCGCGCCCGACGACCGGAAGAGGTCGATGCGGACGTCCTCGTCGCGGAGCTCGACTTCCACCTCCTCCGCTTCGGGAAGGACGGCGACGGTGCACGTCGACGTATGGATGCGCCCCTGCGATTCGGTCTCCGGCACGCGCTGGACACGGTGCACGCCGCTCTCGTATTTGAGCCGCTTGTACGCCCCGCGGCTGCCGATGAGCACGACGGCCTCCTTGACGCCGCCGAGTTCGGTCTCATTAAGGTCGACGACCTCCCACGAGAAACGGTGCTTTTCGCAATAGCCCATGTACATGCGGTAGAGTTCGTATGCAAAGAGGGCGGCTTCCTCTCCTCCCGCGCCGGCGCGGATCTCGAGCGTGCACCCCCTCTCGTCGTTCTTGTCCTTGGGAAGGAGCAGGACCTTGAGGCCCTCCTCCTCTTCCCTCAATTTTTCACGGAGCGCCTGCGCCTCTTCGAGAAAGAGCGCGCGCATCTCCTCCTGTTCCCCCTCCGCTTCCCGAAGGGCAGATTGCAGCTCGCATTGCGTCCTCTTGTAGACATGGTATGCCTCTGCGAGCTCTTGAAGCTCTGCCCGCTCGCGGGAAAGGCGCGCAAAACGTTCGGGGTCGGAATAGACCTCGGGAAGGGAAAGCTCCGCTCCGAGCGCATCGTAGCGCGCGGCGATCTCCTCGAGACGCGCGATCATCAGAACCCTATCTTTACGACGCGCTCCACGCCTGCGTAGTCCTTGACTACCATGGCGAAGTCGCAATGCGCCGTCTGCTGGAATAGTTTTACGATCTCCTGCGCCTGCCCCTCTCCGCATTCGAGAATGAGCATACCGCCCCGCACGAGATAGCGCGGAGCCCGTTCGGCGATGCGCCGGTAAAAGTCGAGCCCGTCCTCGCCGCCGTCGAGCGCGATCTGCGGCTCGAAGTCCCGCACGTCGCGGGGAAGTCCGGGGATCTCGCTCCGCTTGACATAGGGCGGATTGGCCGTGATGACGTTGAACCGTCCGCGCACGCTCTCAAAGAGGTCGCTGCGCACGAACGAGACATTGGCCTTGTTGATACGGGCATTCTCGCGGGCCACCTCGAGGGCGTCCTCCGAGATGTCCGCGGCGACCACGGTGATGTTCTTGTCCTTGGCCGCCTCGCATGCGACGGCGACGGCGACCGCACCGCTGCCCGTACAGAGATCGAGCACGGCGTCCCCCTCCTGCACGCAGCCGAGGGCCTGCTCCACGAGCAGTTCGGTCTCGGGACGGGGAATGAGCACGCGCTCGTCCACTTTGAAGGTATAGCCGTAAAATTCGGCGTCGCCGTAGATGTACCAAAGCGGCTTGCCCGTGATGCGTTCGGAATAGACGCGCAGGATCTCCTTGCACTCGGCACGGGTGACCACACGGTCCTCCGCGAGCGCGCTCCGGGGGACGTTCAGCGTCAGGCTGAGGATCCACTCCGCGTCCGATTCGTCGATCCCCTTCTCCGCGAACGCCCGCTTGATACGCGGCGCAAGTTTGGAGAGTTTGGTCTCTGTCGGGAAGAGTTCCTCAGACATGGTAGGGTCCTCGTCCATCATACGCACCTTTTCGAAGGCGCCGATGGCGCACTCGATCATCTCGTCCGCGGGCTCACGGGTCGTGAGTTTCTGGAGGAGATATCCCGGGGCCTTGAGCGGAAGCACGAGGACGGAATCGGTGCGGGCGAGCAGTTTCAAGAGCTCGTACGAGAGGGACGCGACCACGGGAAGGAGCAGGAGACGCACCAGAATGGAGATCAGTTTCTCCGCAAAGCCCGCAATGCCGCATGCCGTATAGAACATGTCGAGGGGCACGCCGACGAGGGCGAACACGAGGATGGAAATAAAGAGCACGAGGAAGAGGAAGGTCGTTCCGCAGCGGTCGTGCAGGCGCGAGCAGCTTTTTACGTTCTCCACGGTGAGCGGGAGACCGTATTCATAGCAGTTGATGGTCTTATGTTCGGCGCCGTGATACATGTACATCTCCCGGAGAGACGGGAAGAGCAACGTGAAGAGGATGTACAGCACAAAGATGACGAGACGGAACCCGCCCTCGATGAGATAGTACCACAGCCCGTACTGTTCGGTACGGGCGACGGCGGGGAAGGCGTCGGCGAGAAGCCCCGTAAAGAGCAGGGGAAGATAGAGGAAGAGCCCCACGGCGAGCACAACGCCGATCAGGACGGCGACGCTCGTGAGAAGGTCGTTTGCGCGCACCTTCCACTTGTCCGCCATCCATTTAGAGAGCTTGGTGGGCTCCTCTTCGTCGGGGTACGCGGCGTCGGCGCTCCGCGTGAGCGCCTGCATGCCGCCGACAAGCGAGGTGACGAAATTCACCACGCCGCGGATGAAGGGCGCGCGCATCCAGCGCGGTTTTTGCTGCGGAGAAGCAATGCGCACCGCTTCGGTGAGCATCGATCCGGTCTCGTCGCGCACGACCGTGGCCATGGCCGTCCTGCCGCGCATCATCACGCCTTGGATAACGGCCTGACCTCCGATGTAAGTACGGTTGGTTTTTTTCTTCATAGTCAAAAGAGAAAGAAGTTCTGTTCTGCGGACGGAAGCCTTCGCGGCACGGCGCCCGCGCGGAAACCATCGAATAACAAATACAGCCCGCCGTGGGCGGGACTGTGCTTGTTAAATGCCGTATCTTTTCTTGAACTTATCGACTCTGCCGCCGGTGTCGACCAGCTTCTGCCTGCCCGTAAAGAAGGGATGGCACTTGCTGCAAATATCGACTTTGAGGATTTCCACATCCTTCGTCGTGCCCGTCTTGAAAGTTTCCCCGCAGGCACAGACGACCGTCACTTCGCGGTACTTGGGATGAATGTCGGGTTTCATATCGTTCACCTCGCTCCTTGATTATCGTTTTGAGATACGCGACTATTATATCTGTTTTTTCGGGTTTCGTCAACTGATTTCGGGGCACAATCGAAAAAAACTCTTTGGGCGGGGCAAAGATTTCGTGCGGAGGCCCCCCGATGCGGCCGCGAACGGCCCGTGCTCCGTAAATATGACGGAATTTCCCAAAAAGCCTTGCAAAATACGGGGATTTGCGGTATAATATCAGGTAGAATACGGAAATTGCAGAAAGGAGCAAGGAATGGTTCTCTGGAAACTCATCGGTCCCAAACAGCTCGAGAGGGTCGAAGCGCCTCTCCCCGAATCGGGAAACGGACTCATCCGCGTCCGCGTGACCAAAGTCATGCTCAACTATCAGGACGCCATGCTTTATACGGGGATGGCCCGCGCTAAATACCCCTTTGTCCCCGGCCGGTTTGCGGTGGGGTTTGTTGCCGAAGAGGGCGTGCCCGACCTTCCCAAGGGAACGCGCGTCCTGCTTCACAGCTACCGTCCCGTCCCCGTCGGCGGGACCGAGAAGAAGGACTTCTCCGCCGATGAATACGAGGCATGCGGGCGGACGACAGACGGGTTCCTCTCCGACTTCGTGCTCGTCTCGCGTGAGGACATGACCGAATTGCCCGCCTCGGTGAGCGATGAACGCGGCCTGCTCCTCCACTACGTTGCGACGGCGCACAAGATCTGCCGCGTGCTCAACGTCCAGAAGGGCCAACACATCGCCGTCGTCGGTGCGGACATCGTGGGCATCCTCGTCTGCCAGCTCCTCATCTATCAGCAGGCCTCCCCCATCCTCGTGGATGCCAACCGTTCGCGGCTGGAATTCGCAAAGACCTGCGGCATCTACTATACCGTGCAGGCCACGGCCGGCGCCGTCTCTGCAGTCGCCTCCTATACGGGCGGAAGGCTGTGCGACGGAGCCGTGTTCATCGCGACGGCTTCGGGCAACTCTCCCGAACTCCCCTTCCGTTTCTCGGCACAGGAAAAGTCGGTCGTGTTCTTTGCCACCTCCATCAACAAGGTCGTCGTCGACCTCGATTCGGCCTTCCGCAAACACATCACCGTGCAGTGCGTCTCCCACGGCACCAAGTTCCTCACCACGGCCATCAACCTGATGGCCAACCGCGCCGTCGATCCCACGCCCTTCCATGCGAATACCGTCCGTCCGGAAGAGACGGCATCGCTTCTCGAACAGTACAACCTCCGCGCCGACCGCGACGTGGACGAGATCAACGTCGTCGACCTTCTGCAATAAGCCCGAAGGGCAACCGCCCGACCGCATCATGATAAAATTCATTGCTTCCGACCTCGACGGGACGCTGCTCGACGACGAGAAACGGCTGCCCGGCGAGATCTTCGATCTCATCGAACAACTCGGCGCGCACGGCATCCTCTTTGCCCCCGCGAGCGGAAGGCAGTACGCCAACCTCAAAAAGCTCTTTGCCCCCGTCGCGAACCGTATCGTATTCATTGCCGAAAACGGTGCGCTCGTTGTGTACCGGGGCGAAGTGCTGCGCCGTTCTCCCCTTCCCCCCGCGGACGTGGAAACTGCCCTCCGCCGCCTCGAAGACCTACCCCATGTCTGCCCTCTCCTCAGCGGAGAGCAGTGCGCATACCTCGCGGACGACGATCCCGCCTTCCTTCGGGAATCGCTCGCCGCCTATACGGAATGCAGGCGGGTCGAGAGCCTCACGGCCGCCGCCCGGACGGAGCGCATCTCCAAGATCGCCGTGTACGATCCCGTCGGCGCCGAACGCTCGCTTCCCCTGTTGCGCGCCCGTCTCCCCGAACTCCGGGTCATCCATTCGGGACGCAACTGGTGCGACATCGCGCTGCCCGAAACAGACAAGGGCGCCGGCATCCGCGCCGTACGCGAACGGTTCGGTCTTCTCCGGGAGGAGTGCATCGCGTTCGGGGACCATATGAACGATCTCGATATGCTCGCGGAATGCGGTCATGCCTATGTGACCGAAAATTGCTATCCGCCCCTCAAACAGATATTCCCCGACGCCGTTCCCTCCAACAACGAGGGCGGCGTCATCACCAAGATCAAAGAACTCATCGGAGCGCGCCCGCACGGCGCCGAGGAGAAGGCATGAAATACGTCATCGCATCGGACATCCACGGTTCGGCCTATTACTGCGGCCTGCTGAAAGACCGCTTTCTGGAAGAGGGCGCAGAGAAGCTGCTGCTCCTCGGAGATCTGCTCTATCACGGCGCACGCAACGCCCTGCCCCGCGACTATTCCACGCTCGGCTGTGCGGCCATCCTCAATTCCTTAAAGGACCGCCTGCTGTGCGTCAAGGGCAACTGCGACAGCGAAGTGGACACGCTCGTGCTCGAATTCCCCATTTCCGCCTCGCATATCCTTCTGCCCGTCGGCGAACGGACGCTCATCCTGACGCACGGGCATGAGCCGCCCGTCCCGCTCAAAAAGGGCGACGTGCTCGTCTGCGGGCACTACCATGTCCCCGCCTTCGAGGAGCGCGGAACGTATACTTACGTCAACTGCGGGTCCGTCTCCATTCCCAAGGAAAACTCGCCCCATTCCTATCTCGTGCTTGATGGAAATGCCCTCGTCTGGAAGGACGTCACGAGCGGAATCCCCTTCCGGAGCGAGCAGCTCTGACCCGCCGTCAAATTTTTTTCCGTTATTTTCATGAAACCCTTGACATTGCATGGAGAATCCTGTAAAATAGAAGTATAAAAATTCTCAAAAGGAGATCAAACATTATGGATAAGTGGTTCCACAGCTTGAACAAGTTGATTCAGGTCATCCTGCTTCTCATCCCCGGCGTCAACTGGATCGTCGAGATCATCGTCAGATGGTCGGCAGTGCTCAGAAAGGGCGGCCTCATCAGCATCATCGTTGCGATCATCGTTACCATCCCCTCCGGAATCATCATCGGCTGGCTTGATGCGATCTGGACGCTGCTCTTCAACAAACTGCTCTTCGAATAATCGGAAAAAATTTCCGCTCTCCGCTGCGAGGGCGGATTTTTTCATGATTTTTTCCGAAAAATTTGTCAAACGATTGACAAACGGTCCCGATGCGTGTAAAATAAGAGTAACGAAAATAAAAGGAGATATTTTTGTATGAACTTTGACGTTTGGTTCCACAAACAGGACAAACTGATCCAGATCATCCTTCTCATCATCCCGTTCGTCGGGTGGATCGTCGACCTTCTTGTCAGATGGTCTGCTTTCCTCAAGAATCAGAGCACCGTCAACCTCATCATGGCGCTCGTGATCACCATCTTCGGCGAATTCTGGGTCCTCACCATCCTCGATGCCGTTTGGATCGCGCTCAACAACAAGCTCTTCCTCGAGGAGTAACAACAACGCAAAAAACCGTCCCGCAGTCCGGGACGGTTTTTTCTTGTCCTTTTTCAGAGGTCGAACGCGATCGCCGTGATGTCGTCCTCAAAGACGCCGCAAAAGCTCTTGAGTGCGGCCTTGAGACGCTCGATGAAGCGCTCGGCGTTTTCCGAACGGGCGAGCAGGGCCTCCACGCGCTCCACGCCGAACTGTTCCCCCGCGGGGCTCTTGCTCTCGATGACGCCGTCGGTGAGCAGCACGAGGATGTCCCCCTTTTCGTATCCGAGCGTACGGTCCTCGTAGCGGAAATCGGGGATCCACGTGGAGATGGGCGGCGTACTGCCCTCGATCTCCGCAATGCCGTCCGCACGCCGCAGCAGCATGGGCGCGTTGTGGCCCGCAAACGAATAGCAGATCTCGCGGCGCTCCTCGTCGATGCGCACCGCCACAGCGGTGATGTACGAACGCTCGTCGAGGTTGAGTTCGGCGAACTTGCGGTTGAGGCCCGAGAGCGCGCGGGAGGGAGAGGGTTCGGAGCGGTCCCAGCCCGCCTTGACAAAGGCGGAGAGCATACCCGCCGCAACGCCCTTTCCCGAGACGTCGGCAAGGAGAGCGACCGTGTTCCCCCCTACCATGTACACGTCGGGCAGGTCACCTCCGATCTCACGGCAGGGAATATAGGTAAAGGAATAGGGCGGTCCGCCCAGCCCCGTGGAGGGCGGGAGCAGCCGCTGTTGGATGGACTGCGCGGAGTGCATTTCGCGCGCGATCTCCGTCTCGTAGGCATTGTCCACGATGCCGAGGAGAAACTTCCCGAGAGGGCGCACTTCCATGCGGAGAGCAAGCCCTTCGTCCCCGCTCCGCATGATGATCTTGCGGAAGGCGGTCTTGCCGCTGTTTGCGACCTCCTCGAACAGATTTTTTAAGGGACAGTAGGCGCAGCGGACGCCCTCGCCGCACGCCCCCTCGCGCTCGCCGCAGTCGGTGATGTCGCGCAGCGTCCCCTTGAGCTTTTTGGCGCGGAAGTATTCTCCGAAGGCACGGTTGGCATACCGCACCTTCATGTTTTTGTCCACGACGATGGCTGCCGAAGGCACGCTGTCGAGGACTTCCCGATAGAGATTTGCCATGCTTATCCTCTGAGCATCATGAGTTTCCCGCGGACGATCTCCGTCTCGAGGAGAGGTGTCTCGACGAGCTCGCCGTCGATCTGGACGTTGCGTCCCGAGAGCTGACGGATGGAGGCCGTGTCGCAGAGGATGTGACGCGTGATGCGCTCGGTCAGAATTTTTCCGCTCATGAGCTTGATGAGCAGCAGCGGGAGACGGTAGAGACGGGGGCTGTCCACCACGACGAGGTCGAGCTTGCCGTCCCCCATGTCCGCGACGGGGCACAGCGGGATCCCGCCGCCCAGCCGCTTTCCGTTGCATACGGCCGCGATGTAGGCGCTCGTTTCAAAGCTCGCGCCGTCCGCCGTCACCTCGATCTTCTGCCCGCGGTAAGTGAGCAGCGAGAGGATGAGACTGCGGAAGTAACTCATCTTTTTTCCGTTCTCCTTTCTCCCCGTGCACCGTTCGATGATGTCGACGTCGATGCCGAGTCCCGCGATGTTGATGCTCCGCTGCCGCTTGCAGTCGATGAAGTCGGTGGGCTTGGGCTCGTTTGCGAGAATGAGGTCGAGTGCGGCGGCGCCCTCGGGAATGCCTGCCGCGGCGGCAAAGTCGTTGCCCGTGCCCGCGGGGACCAGACCGAGAACGGTCGTCTCGAAATTCGTGATGCCCGAGAGGACGTCGTTCAGCGTGCCGTCTCCGCCCACGGCGATCACGGTCACGGGAGAAGGCCCCGCGGTGAGTTCGGCCGTTACGGACTGCGTCTCCTCCTTGTTCGCACCGATGTGGACGGTGTACGGAACGTTCTCGCGCGTGAGGCGCTCCTCGATCTCGGCGAGGACGGCAGTCGTGCTCTTTGCTTTGGGATTTGCGATGAAGTGGATCATAAGACGGCTTCCCCTTAGTAAAAAATGTCGGTAAAAAAATCTTACCGAAGATTATTATACAATATCTTTCCGAGAATTGCAATTTTTTTCGGAATCTGTTATACTGGTTTCGGAAAAAATCTTGATAAGGAGGCCCCCATGAAGCGCTGTTTGCCGGAATCCCTGTGCCGTTTGGCGGAATGCTGCCCCCATCCGCTCTATCTCGTGGGCGGAAGCGTACGGGATTTTCTGATGGGATCCCCGCCCGACGATAAGACCGACTGGGATCTCGCGTCCCCCCTGTCCGAAGATGCCTTTCTCTCCGCCGCCGAAACGTGCGGATTCCTCGTCCGCGCCGTCTACCGGAACACGGGCACCGTCAAGCTTGAGGACGCGGAGGGACGGGGATACGAATTCACCCGCTTCCGCTCGGACACCTATGTGCGCGGCCTGCACACGCCCGAACGCATCGAATTCACCGACGACATCGGGTGCGACGCGCGCCGCCGCGACTTCTGCGCCAACGCCGTCTATTATGACATCAAAAATGCGTGCTTCACCGATCCTCTGGGGGGCATGTCCGACATCGAGCATAAAATTTTGCGAACGGTGCGTGCGCCGGAGCAGGTTTTCGGAGAGGACGGACTGCGGCTCATGCGGCTTGCACGCATCGCGGCGCAGACGGGATTTTCGCCCGACGAAGCCTGCCTTGCGGGGGCGAGGGAACATGCCGCGCTCATCGGCGACATCGCGCCCGAACGCATCCTTGCGGAACTGCGTCTCCTTCTGCTTGCGGACACCAGACACGGCGACAGGGACGCGCCCTACCGCGGTCTCACGCTGCTCAAGGAGGAGGGCGTCCTCGCCCGCATCCTACCCGAACTCGCCCTCGGGGAGAACATGGCCCAGCGCAAGGATTTCCATCGCTATGACGTTTTGGAACACTCCCTCCGCTGCGTGCGGTATGCCGCCCTGCCGCGGGAGGACCTCCGCTTTGCCGCCCTGCTGCACGACGTGGGAAAGCCCTTTTGCTATCTGCGCGACGGCAACTTTTTTTCACATCCCCAAGAGGGCGAGCGCATCGCACGGGACATCCTCGGCCGTCTCAAGGCCTCCAAACGGCTCACGGACACCGTGTGCTATCTCATAAAGGCGCACATGTACGACTTCGACGGCCGCATGAAGGAGACAAAGATCCGCCGCGAGATCCGCGACGCCGGAGACCGCCTCGAACTGCTCTTTGCGCTCAAACAGGCCGACTTCTCCGCCTGCCGCGACGACCTCTCTCCCGCCCCCACCGTAACGAAATGGACGAAGATCCTCCATACCATGTCCGAGGAAGGCGTTCCGTTTTCCCTCCGTGAGCTCGCGCTCGACGGACGGGATATCGCACGGCTCGGCGTAAAAAAGGAGCGCACGGCCGAGGTGCTCGGCGCACTTTTGGAATTTACCCTCTTCGACGGCACCCGCAACCGCCGCAGTGTGCTCGAACGGTACGTCCTCAAACACTACGTTGCCCCCGCGGAAGAGGCCTCTCCCGTCCCCGGCGGGGCCCGAAACGGGCAACCGTAAAGTCTGCGCACCGGGCGCGCGTAAAATATCTTGATTGATTTTCCGAAAACACTTGATTTTTTCCCGCGCGTGTATTATAATAGACGAGTGGAATCTCACCGAACATTTTGCGAGGTATGTTATGAGCAACAAGAAAAACAACATCCAATATGACGAATGGGGCGATCCCATCGGCAAAGTGCCCGCACCCAAGGAGCCGACCGTTCTCGACGAATGGAACGACCCCGTCAAGTATCTCCGCGTCAACAAGGACGAGTACAAGGAGCACATGTCCGAACAGGATAAGCTCCGCCTCGAGAAGGAACTCGTCGACCGCGGTCTGATCTATCCCCGGGCGCACTATTTGCCCAAGGGACGGCTGCGCGGCATCGTGGCGCTGCTTCTCGCCTTCTTCTTCGGCATCTTTATCATCTTCGGTGCCGTGATCGGCGCGGGCGTTGCGGCTTCCGTCACCCCCATGGACAAGATCTTCTCCCTGTTCAAGTGGGATCCCGAGCAGTACAACGAGTACCTTGCCGCGGAGTATACCAAGCTCTCCGTCACCGACTTCGTCAAGTCGCTCGCCGACAAGGAGTTCAACAGTCTCGACGATCTCGCCGAAATTTCGCCCTATGTCGCCAATCTGATCGACGATTTGTTCGACGAAGAGGGCAAGGGCGTTTTCGACAGCGGCTTCACCCTCTCCAAGTACGGCATCAAGGTGGACAAAGCCGCCCTCATGACCACGGACTTCAAGGATCTCGGCAAGTACATCACCGACACCGTCGTCAAGGATATCGAGCTCGGCGGGCTGCTCACGGGCGTGGGCGTCGACATGAGCGACCCCATCCTGCGCGCGCTGTGCTTCGGCGAAGAGGGCGTCGACTATACCGTGGACGCGGAAGGCAAGATCGTCATGAACACGGACAAGACGCCCCTCACGCTCGGCACCATCATGGATGACCCCACCGGCATGCTCGACAATGTGCGCCTCGGCACCTTGCTCGAAGTCAACAAAGACAGCGAAGCCATTCTCCTCGCCCTCTGCTACGGCGAGAAAGACGTTGACTACACCATCGACGAAAACGGCAAGATCGTCATGAACGAGGGCAGGACCGCTCTCACCGTCGGCGATCTCATGAAGACCGACGAGGACGGCAAAAACGGCTTCCTTGCCCGTCTCGATACCGTCGGGCTCGGCACCGTGCTCGAAGTCGGGCCCGAAAGCGACGCCATTCTCCTCGCCCTCTGCTACGGCGAAAAAGGCGTCAACTACGACATCATCGACGGTAAGATCGTCATGAAGAAGGGCTACACCGCCCTCTCCGTGGGCGAACTCATGAACGGCGACACCGTCATGGATCGGCTCAACGACATCCGCCTTGCGACCCTGCTCAACCCCGGCGACGACCCCATCCTCCTCGCCCTCTGCTACGGCAAGGAAGGCGTCGACTACACCGTAAATGCGGACGGCTCCATCACCCCCATTACCGATCCCCTCACCCTCGGCGAACTGACGAGCGGCGAACTCGACATGATGAAACGCATCGAGCCCATAGACCTCGGCACGCTGCTCGGCGTCACGTCCAAAAGCGACCCCGTCCTCATCGCCCTCTGCTACGGCGAAAAAGGTGAGGATAAGGACTACACCGTGACCGACGACGGCAAGATCGTTATGAACGAGGGCAAGACCGCCCTCACCGTGGGCGATCTCACGGGCGAAGGCAATGCGCTCTCGGATACCATCGGCAAGATGAAGATCGGGACCCTGCTCAATATCGATCCGACTGCGGAAGGAACTTCCGACCTGATGAAGGCCCTTGCCGACAAGACCGTCAACGACCTCAACGAAGAGGAAACCTTGAACAGTCTCACGATCGGCGAGCTCACGGGCACAGACGCAAGCGCCAAGGGCATTCTCGGCCAGATCTACAGTTGGACGATCGCGGACCTCAAAGAACCCGATATGATCGATACGCTCAACATCGGCAAGCTGCTCGACGTCGATTTAGATGACCCTGGCACTTCCGCACTGATGAAGGCTCTGTCCAAAAAGACCGTCGGCCAGCTCAAGACGGGCGGCGTTGATGACTTGACCATCGGCGACCTCACGGGCGCAGGCGCAAGTTCCAAGGGCATCCTCGGAGCCATCCACGAATGGACAGTCAAGGATCTCAACGACGAGACAAAGTTCAATAACCTCCAAATCGGCGTTCTCGTCGGTGCAGATGAGTCGACGACGGGCATCCTCGGAGCCATCAGGAATTGGACGATCCAAGACCTCAAGGATGGCAACAAGATCGATGACCTCGAAATCGGCGTACTCATCGGAGCAGGCGCAACGACAGGCTTGATGGCCGCCATTGCAGGTTGGACGGTCGGTGACCTCAAAGAAGGCAACAAGGTCGAAACGCTCAAAATCAGCGACATCGTCGGCACAGAGGTAAAGGGCGGCTTTATGAGCGCCATTGCGGACTGGACGGTCGCAGACCTCAAGAACGAGCACCGCATCAACCGTCTCCGGATCGGCGACGTGCTCGGCATGGAGGACGCAACCTCGGGCTTTATGGCCTCCATCAAGGATTGGCGGCTCGAGGACCTGTCCTCGGAGAGCAAGATCAACTCCCTGACACTCGGCAGCGTCATGACCATTGATACGGACGCTCCGCAGATCCTGCGAGCGCTCCAAGACACCCCCATCGGCGGACTTGCGCACCGCATGGACACGCTTCGCCTTTCGGAGATCATGGACGTCGAAGGCAACAACATCTTAAAGCATCTTGCAAACAGCACGCTTGGCTCCCTCTCCGACGATCTGCAGGCGCTCACCATCGGGCAAGTCTTTGCCGACGATATCTATTCGTACCTCGACACTTCGGCAGGCGGCAAATCTTACAAGCAAATGCACGATTACTATTTCGGTCTAAACACCGATGGAACGGACAATACGGACAAATATCGTTACACGCTTGAGAAATTTAATAAAAATGACACCTATCGTCCCACGGCTTACAAATTCCAAGAAAATGAAACGGTCGTAACGTATTATTACGATACGACCGGCAACAAGGAAGTCACGCTCTCCTATCAATACACGGGCTCGACGGATCCCGTGGCCCCGGAAACGCCGATCCTCTCCAAAGACGGAAAGCTGTACGTCGTGACCAAAATCGATGTCAAACCGACCTATGCCTATGGCATTGTGGACTTTGATATCGGCGGCGTCTCGTCTACCCCCTATACGGGCGCTGTCACGGAGGACGGGAAAGGCAACTACTTTACCCAGGAAGCAAACCCCCGAGAGCTCGATCGATACATCACCGCGTATACCTACACCCTCAATGGGGAACCGGTGACCCGCAACGTCACTTATGGTAAAATCAAGGATGCGACCGAAAACCTCGACCTCAGATCGTACACGATCGACACTACATCCGACAGCTCGACCATCTATGAGGGGAACGGGGGATACTATATCGAGTCCGAACGCGAAATCGAACTTGTCTATCTCGACGGCAGCAGCAAAGTCGATGCTTCCAATGTGGAAGAACGATACAGAACGAGCACGGGAAGGACTCTTGACCGCTATCTCTCGGGCGTATGGTACCTGATGCTCAACGGCAAAAAGGACGGCAAGCCCCTCACCGAGACCCCCATTCTCAACATGGGCAACATCATGGGCGGCGCTGCGAATTCCTTACAGCACACCATGCTTGCCGAGCTTTGGTTCAACGGCATTCTCGATGAAAATCCCTATGTCGAGCTCTCTAAAACCGGATTAGAATTCTTTGTCGATCGTGATGGGAATCCGAAAGATACGGAAACGTCGGTTACAAACCTGAACGAGGTCTATATCAGCGAGATGTTCTCGCTTGTAGGAGACTTGGTCGATAGAATTCCCTCAGCAGCCGGTGGCCTCGGCGGTTGATCTCGGAAAAAATTTCCGTCAAAATCTTGCTTTGCATGCAAAACCCTTTGACTTGCGGGCAAAAATCAAGTATAATAGGAAAGCAAAAGTCGCATAGCCTTGCGCAGGGACGCGTCCCCGCGCCGAATAAGACCGGGAGGTGAAAAGTATGCAGAAGTACGAGATGCTCATTCTGCTCAGAAGCGACATGGAAGAAGAGGCGAGAGAGGCGGAATTCAAAAAATACGCCGATATCGTCAGTTCCATGGGCGGCGAAGTGGAAGCAACCGACAAATGGGGCACCAAAAAGACGGCTTACCCCATCGACTACAAGACGGATGCCTTCTACTCGCTCATGACGTTCCGAGCACCCGGCAATACGGTCGCAGAGCTTGACCGCGTTGCGGGAATTTCGTCCAACGTCTTAAGACGCATGATTACCAAAGTCGAGGAAAAGTAAATGAATAAGGTATTCTTGATCGGAAACCTCACCCGCGACCCCGAGCTCACCGAGACGGGAAGCGGCGTCAGCGTATGCCACTTCTCCATCGCGGTCAACCGCTCGTATGCCTCGCAAGACGGCGAACGTCAGACCGACTTCTTTAACGTGACCGCATGGCGCGGCCTTGCCGATACCGTGGCAAAGTTCGTGAAAAAGGGGTCCAAAGTCGCCGTGTCGGGCAGTATTCAGATCCGCAACTACGAGGACAATCAGGGCCAGCGCCGCACCGCGGTCGACGTCATTGCACAGGACGTGGAGTTCCTGACAACGCGTCAGAGCGACGGCGGCAACGATTTTTACGACGCACCCGCGTCCCCCGCTCCCGAGCGGAGCAGCGCCCCCAAGAAGAGACCGCAGCTCGAATCCTTTGAGGATGACGGCGATATCCCCTTCTGAGGCGCAACCATCATCATAAGGAGATAAAAAATGGAAGAAAACGAAGTTGTGACCGCTCCCGCCGAAGAGCCGGTGAGCGAAACGCCCGCAGAGACTTCCGCCGAGACCGCTGCCGCCCCCCGCGAAAAGGGCGAACGCAGCGAGAGAGGCGAGCGCGGCGAACGTGGCGACCGCCCCAAGAAGGGCTTTAAGAAGCAGAACTTCAAAAAGGTCTGCCTCTTCTGCCAGGAGAAGTCCACCATCAACTACAAGGACACCGCAAAGCTCAGAAAGTTCGTCGCCGAGGGCGGAAAGATTCTCCCCCGCCGCATGACGGGCACCTGCGCCAAGCACCAGAGAGAGCTTGCACGGGCAATAAAAAGGGCCAGAATAGCCGCCCTGTTGCCTTTCCGCGCCGAATAAGATCTGCATCTTATCTTACGGCCTTACCGCAAACGGTGAGGCCTTTTTTCTTTACATTTTTGCGCTGTGCGGCGGAAAATTCCTTGACATTCCGCACATGCTGTGGTATAATTCCTATCGAAATAATAGGAATTACTCGAAAGGAGCGTTTTATGTTTGTCTATGCCGACCATGCGGCGACGACCAAAATGTCCGACGCGGCATTAAAGGCCTATACCATGACCGCGGAGGAGGTCTACGGAAACCCCTCGAGCCTGCATTCCGCAGGGCAGCGTGCAAAGGAAGTGCTCACCGCATGCCGCGAGCGGATCGCCTCGGTCCTCGGCGCCGATGCGAGGGAGATCTACTTTACCTCGGGGGGCAGCGAGAGCGACAATCAGGCCATTCTCTCGGCTGCCTATGCGGGGAAGAAAAAGGGAAAGTGCAAGCTCGTTTCCACCGCCATCGAGCACCATGCCGTGTTCCACACCCTCAACAAGCTCAAAAAGGAAGGCTTCGAAGTCGTTCTCCTGCCCGTGGGCGAAAACGGCATCGTGTCGGTCTCCGACGTCGAGGCCGCCCTCGGGGACGACGTTGCACTCGTCTCGGTCATGCTCGCCAATAACGAGATCGGGACCATCCAGCCCGTCGAAGCAATCGGCGCCCTCTGCAAGGCGCGCGGCATTCTCTTCCATACCGACGCCGTGCAGGCCGTGGGGCACATACCCGTGCAGGTTGACGCGATCGGCTGCGACTATCTTGCCCTGTCCGCCCACAAGTTCGGCGGTCCCAAGGGCGTAGGCGCTCTGTACGTCCGCCGCGGGGCTCCCCTGTCAAGCCTCATTGAGGGCGGCGCGCAGGAACGCGGCAAGCGTGCGGGAACGGAAGATCTCCCCGCCATCGCTGCCATGACGGCCGCTCTCGAAGCCTCGGTTTCGGACATGGATGCCGCATCCGCCCTCTTAAAGCATTTACAGGATAAACTCATCGCGGGGCTTGAGACCATCCCCCACTGCGCCCTCAACGGTGACAGGACAAGACGTCTCCCCGGAAACGTCAGCTTCTGCTTTGAGGGGATCGAGGGCGAATCGCTCCTGCTCCTCCTGGACGAGAAGGGAATTTGCGCGTCCTCGGGTTCGGCCTGCACCTCGGGCTCGCTCGATCCGTCACACGTGCTGCTCGCCATCGGACGGGTGCACGACGTGGCGCACGGGTCGCTCCGTCTCACGCTCGGCACGGACAACACCGAGGCGCAGATCGATTACACCATAGCGGCAGTGAAGGAGGTCGTGGACTATCTCCGCAACATGTCTCCCGTCTGGCGTGACCTCAGAGAAGGCCGCCGCAGCTATATTCTTTGAAAACCGCATTCCCTGCGCTTTGACAGGGGCAAGAAATCAAAAATCAAAAAGAGAGGTACCATATGGCATTATACAGCGAAACGGTCATGGACCATTTCAGACATCCCCGCAACGTGGGCGTCATCGAGGATGCGGACGGCGTGGGCGAAGTGGGCAACGCCAAGTGCGGCGATATCATGAAGATGTACATCAAGGTGAAGGACGGCATCCTCACCGACGTCAAGTTCGAGACCTTCGGCTGCGGGAGCGCCATTGCCTCGAGCTCCATGGCGACCGAGATGATCAAGGGCAAGCCGCTCTCCGAGGTGCTGACCCTCACCAACAAGGCGGTCACCGAGGCGCTCGGCGGGCTCCCCGCCTACAAACTCCACTGCTCGGTGCTCGCCGAAGAGGCGGTGCAGGCGGCCGTGCTCGACTACTACAAGCGCAACAATATCCCCTACGACGAGAAGGACTTCCCCTGCGCCCTGTGTGCGCATGAGCACGACCACGGCAGCGAGGACGAGGCATGATCGTCTCCACGCGGGGCCGCTATGCGCTCCGCCTCATGACGGCGCTTGCCGAAAAGAAGAGCGCACCGCTCCGGGAGCTTGCCGAGGAGGAGCAGATCCCCTACAAGTATGCCGAATCCATCATGGGCATGCTCGTCAAAGCGGGATTTGTGGAATCGACGCGCGGGAAGAAGGGCGGCTATACGCTCACCCGTCCGCCCGAGGCGTATTCCCTCGCCGAAGTCCTGAAGGAGACGGAGACCTCGCTCGCCGCCACCGACTGCACGGGCCGCAAGGAATCCGCATGCCCGCGCGCGGCGACCTGCCCTTCCCTCC
>CANQUL010000018.1 GCA_947627015.1 uncultured Clostridia bacterium
GCGCTGCGATTGGTCTCCTGCTCATTGAGGGCAAGGTGCTTGTTGTAGACCATGACGCCCATCGAAGCGGCGCCGGCTGTCTCGTATCCGCAGATGACGCCCGAAAGCACGGCATCCTCGCTGTAATACTCGGCGTATCTCGCATACTTGTCCTTCCACGTCATGCCCTGTCCCGAGGTCGTACCCACTTCCTCGGGATCGAAGTTGTATTCGAACCAGACGTTGTTGCCGTTGGCGCCGCCGAGGTTGCCGTTGTTGATGTCAAAGACAACCGTGCGGGCACCCTCGTAGTCGTAGGTTTCGTCGACCGTACCCGATGCGAGCTGCGTGCCGCGCGTCGTGAGGCGTTCGCCCGCTTCCATGAACATTCCGCCGCAGGTCGTGCAGAACTTGTGCGCGGGCATCGCGTTGTCGTACTCGGTAATGCTGCCGTTGAAGGTGTAGGAGTGCTTTTCATTAGCCGCGATCACGTTGCCGAAGGTGTGCGCGGCATACGCCCCCGTTTCATCTTCGAAGGTCACCTTGGTGGAATCCTCGGAGGAAGCGTTGCACAGACTGCAGCTGTAATAGTAGAGGTCGCGCGTCAGACAGGTCTTTCCCGCGGCAAGATGATCCTCGTCCTTCACTTTTTTGTCGAAGACGTGCGCAGCACCCTCTTCGTACTCTTCGCAGATGGTGCACTTACGGGCATGGGTGCCGTTTCCGAGGTCGTAGTAGACGCCGTCGTAGTGGTGAGCGTTCTCCTCGCGGACAAATTCCAATCCCTTGCCGCTTGCAGGCTTCAGGGTGAGCTGTTCGTGCCCGTCCGCATTCTCTTCGGTGTGCGAGAGAAGATATTCCGTTTCGCCGATGAGGAACTTGTAGCCCGTCCCCTCCTTTCCGGCAAACGTGATTTCGTTGCCGTCGAGGGTGGCCATGCCGTCGGCAATGACAAGGCTTTGGTGCGTGGCGGCCGCCGTGTCGAAGGTCATCCATGTACCCGTCCAATCTTCGGGAAGAAGTTCCTGTCCTTCGAGATGGTAGATCTTATTCGTCTCCTTGTCCCCGGCCTTGGCCGTCGTGAGGGTGAGGAACTTTACCCCGCCCGCTTCGGCAAAGGAGAGCGTGTACACGGTATCGCCCGCAAATGCGGTATAGGTATTCTCCTTGACGTTGATGAGCGTGAGCGTTTTCTCGCCGAGCACGAGAGCCGTCTCGGTCGCCGTGAGCGTTTCGGCGCCGGAAGCGATCCAGTTCCCGCGCCATGCCGCTTCGACCTTATCGCCGTCCTGATACGTCGTAGGCTGCTTTTCGGTCTCTCCGAGGTCGCATGCCGCGATCCCCACCGTGCCCGTACGGACATTCGCGGAGAATTCGAAGACGATGCGGAAGTCGCCGTTTTCGTCGGGCGTGAGGACAAAGCCGATCTCCTTGGATTCGCCCGCCGCAAGCGTCAAGGTCTTCCCGCTCCCGAAGCGGGACACCGTTTCGTCGGCTGCGGGATCGAGATTGGCAAGGCTTTTGGTCATGTTCGACCATGCAAAGAAGTTGAATGCCGCCTCGGCCGACCCGAAATTCTTGAGATAGAACTTGTACTCGTGCTTCGTGTTCGTCTCGGAGTGCAATGTCACGGAGAAGCGGCGGTAGTACGGGCTGATCGACGGATTCGTGAAGTCGTAGTCGATCCGATACCAGAGCGCCTCGCCGTCGCCGTAGCAGAGGGAGCCGCCCGCAACATTCTTCGTCGTCGTGCCGCCGTCCGAAGTAAGGAAATTGCCGTAAGCCGAGAGCGCATCGACGGACACCACGGACATGTCCGCATCCGAACGGGCATAATAGGGCACAAGCTCCACATCCCGGTCGGGCATCCGGAACGCGCCTTCGGGATACATGACGCCGCCGTTCCCCTTCTCATAGTATCCGAGGAAGGTCTTACCTGCCGACGGCGTAAAGGTGATCGCGGGCTTGCTCCCCGGCTTTAAGGTCTTTTCCGACGAGCCGTCGGCAAACTTCGCGCCCTGCGGCAGCTTGACGGTGAACTTTTCACCGTAGTTCTCGATGGGAAGAATGGGCGCCACGGGCTCGAATTTCTCTTCGGCATTCGTTGCGCGGGAGAACGCAAACCCAAGCGTCCCGTCGGCGGGCTTTCCGTTGAAGTCGATGAGCACCATCGTGTTCCCGTTGTCGCTCGTAAAGGTCGCCTGTCTCGTAAAGCCTACGCCTTCACCGGGTTTCAACGTGATCTCGTTGGGCGTATCCTCGGTGAGACCCGAGATGCAGACGGAATCCTCGAGAATATCATAGCCCGAATTGATATGCCACGGCGTAAACGTGAGATCCTCCGCCCCATAGTTGACGAAGTAGTAGTGGTAGGTATTTGTCTCACCGCCCACGATCGTGCATTTGGTGATAAAGCGGAACTTCATGAGGGACGCCTCGGTGAAGTTGAAGCTCGACTGATAGCCTAAATAGTTCCCCACCGCCGCGCGGCCATAGGAAATGGTATAGCTGCCGCTCGCCGACTTTGTCGACTCGGCAATATCCGTTCTGCCTGCCTCATTTCGGTTACCGAGGTTGAGATCGGTCCCGGGCATGACGATATAGGGCGCGATGGTCAATCCGCCCTTGGGCACCGTAAAGCTCTCATTGGACCAGAAGCGGTACGGATTGTTTGCGTCGTACCAACCGGCGATCTCGAGCCCCGTCTCGTTCTTGATCTCGGGCATCTTTTCGCCCACCTTGAGCGTGAGGGACTTGCTCTCGACTCCGTCCTTGACAAAGGACACCTTGGCCTCGGGAGCAATGGTGAGTTCCGTCTCCTTGGGGGATGCTTCGGGAATGGTGAGGTGCGGATTGTAGTCGAAATCGTAATCGGGTACGAATTCGCCGCTCCCGACCCCGGGGATCCCGCCCGAGCTTTCGGAACCGCTCGAACTGCCGGGACCCGGATCCGGTTCGATCGGTTCGCTTGGTGTGCCCGACGGGACGCATGCCGCTACCGAGAGCATCATGGCCGCCGAAAGAAGCAACACCGGAATAGTAACGTGTTTCTTCATGATAGACTCTCCTATTTATTTTTCTCCGCTTGCGCAGAAGAATTCCTCTAACTCTTTTTTCCGCCCTTCTGCTGAAGAAAACAGCAGAAGGGCGGAAATATGAAAATATCTCCGCGAAAATTTTCCCGCGAGTTCGATTTTAACATTTTTTATTTTTGTTCGTACATAGCATACCATACAAATTAACCCAAGTCAATTGCAAAAACAACTTTTTCAGGAAATTCTCGGTTTGTCTCGATGGATTTTTCATTTTCTTTATTAAGTATGCTTTGCATATTTGTTATATTTTTTAATCCGTTTTTCGTCCGTTTTTGCATGCAAAATCCCCCGGGTCAACCCCGGGGGATAAAATCATCCTATAGGAATAAAAGGGAAACCCCCCTCTGTCTCGGCCTCGCCTCGACGGCCTTAGGCGACAGGGACCGCCGCCAAGGGGGCGCCGAAAGGGGCAAAAAAGCGACCGCCGAACGGCGATCGCTTTCGAAAGTCGCTTCGTCTATTTAGGGGCTCCCTAAAAAAGACGAAGTATTTTTTGGGGAAAAGGAGCAACCGACGTAAAAAGCATAGCCCTTGCTATTCGGCAAGGGCTTGCAAAATTCGCCGCGTTGCGACGTGGTGCCGCTGACCGGATTTGAACCGGTACACCCTTCCGGGTATCAGATTTTAAGTCTGAGGCGTCTGCCGATTCCGCCACAGCGGCAAGTTATTTTACGGCTTCGGACAACAAATCGGCACCCCATGTCCGAAGAATCCGCGCAAAAATCACCCCTTCCGCGTTCTTCCTCACCCGTGCCCCTTCGAGGTCCCGTCCCCGCGTAAGAATATTATACCGCACTGCGGCGGTCTTGTCAACCTGTTTGGGGCCGAAAAAAACCCCGCAAAACGGGGTTTGGAGGCGCCACCCGGATTTGAACCGGGGAATCAGGGTTTTGCAGACCCTTGCCTTACCACTTGGCTATGGCGCCAAAAAAAACAGTGCGGAGGCGCTGTGTTTGGAGCGGGAAACGAGATTCGAACCCGCGACATCCACCTTGGCAAGGTGGCGCTCTACCACTGAGCTATTCCCGCATAAAAAGCCTTCCGCACTGTATTGGTGGAAGTTATAGGGTTCGAACCTATGACCCCCTGCTTGTAAGGCAGGTGCTCTCCCAACTGAGCTAAACTTCCGATTGCTTGATTAGTGTATCACAATCTTGCGAAGATTGCAAGCGATTTTCCCATGAATCGAAAAACTTTTCCGAAAAATTTTTCCCGTCCGCCGGCATGGGGAAACGGACTCCGTACTTGGGGATCCTTCACTCCGTTCAGGATGACGCGGGGAGTGGGGCAGGATGACGCGGGGAGGCGGGGCAGGATGACGCGGGGGACCCTCTCGGCTGCCCCTTGAGGAGGAGCCGAGAGGCATAACCGAGACTGAGGGGGTGTCGTTCTGATCAAGCAACACCCCTTCCGTCACCTTCGGTGACACCTGCCTTGGGCGACAGGGACCGCCGCAAGGGCCCTTCGCGGAGGCCACCGCTCATATCGCGCCGCCGCTCACAGTGCACCGCACTGTTGAGCGAGAAACTGCGGCGCTCTCCCCCAAGGGGTGGGCAAGAGAGCCATGGCGCTCGCCTTGGGCGACAAGGGGGCTTTCTTGCTGTCCATGAAAGACGCAGCCTTCCCGTAAGCAAGAAAAAAGCCCCGGGACGGGGCTCTTTTTCTCAATAGACGCTGACTTGTTTTTTGTCTCTCTTGGTCTCATAACGCACGACGCCGTCTTTGAGCGCGAAGAGCGTATCGTCTCCGCCGATGCCGACGTTGGTGCCGGGATGGATCTTCGTGCCGCGCTGGCGGACGAGGATGCTGCCCGCAAGGACTTCCTGCCCGTCCTGACGCTTTACCCCAAGACGCTTGGCGTTGGAGTCTCTGCCGTTGTGGGAGGAACCGGTACCCTTTTTATGAGCGAACAATGCGATAAACATCATAACCATACTCCTTTTTTTGTGGATTGGGGATGCTCCCCTCGAATCAGACGGTGATCTTTTCGATCTTCACCGCGGTGAAAGGCTGACGGTGGCCCTGCTTCTTGCGCTCGTTCTTCTTGGCCTTGTACTTGAAGACGATGATCTTCTTGTACTTGTCCTGCGCCTGCACGGTGGCCGTCACCTTGGCGGACTTGGCGGCTTCCCCGACGGTCACATTGCCGTCGTCGCCGACCATCACGACGTTGAAAGTGACTTCCGAACCGACTTCGGCACGGAGCTTTTCCACTCTCACGACATCGCCTTCGGAAACCTTGTACTGTTTTCCGCCGTTCTCGATGATTGCGTACATTTCGCGTTTACCTCCTCTTCCCGGTCTCGCAAGACTGCATAGGCGACCTCCCCGCGGGAGATACTTGGCTGCCCGTTCTTGGCGGCTCGCAGTTTAATTTACCATACGGAAGGCAAAATGTCAAGCGGTTTTGGCGGTCTTTTGCATAAAATCGCATTTTTTTTCGCACAATAAAGGAAAAAGGAGGAACTATGGACATCAAAAAGAGCGAAGAAATTTTGGCGGAGGTGCATCGCAACTGCCTGTATGCCATCGAGTCCATCTCGGACATCCTGCCCGAAACGGACGACACCGAGATCAAGGAGGAACTCATGCGCCAACACGAGGAGTACGAGCACATCTCGGCAAAGTGCGCTCTGCTCGCCAAGGCGCGCGGCATCGAGCTCAAGAATCCCGGCCCCATCAAGAAGGCCATGATGTGGAGCGGTATCAAAATGAACACCATGAAGGACGATTCGCGTTCGCACATCGCCGAAATGATGGTACAGGGCACCGTGATGGGCGTGACCGCCCTGCGCAGCTCCCTCGGCGAGATGAGCGATTCGTTCGGCGACGGCGAAGTCCGTGCCCTTGCGGAGGAGCTCATGCACCGCGAAGAGGACTTTGAAAAGAGGTGGAAGAAGCTGATCGCCTGACCCGCGGTCTCATGCGAGCGCGGCGAGGGGCTCCCCGTAGCGGCCCTCCGAGAAGGCGGCAAGCAGGTCCTCCTCGTTGACTTCGGCGAGGAAGGTCCCGTTTTCGAAGAGCAGCAGCGTGAGGTATTTGTCCTCCCGCACGAAGCGGAGCGCGTTCCCGACCGGGAGTGCGGCATCCACCGCGACGCGCCGCTCTTCCACGCCGTGCAGAAAGCGCTTGGGATCGAACGCGATGCGCTCGTACGTCCCGCCGCCGAATGTGCCGAAAACAAGCATCCCGGCAAAGAACAGCGCCGTCCATTGAGGTTCGGAAAAGCACGACCACACGAAAAATCCGAGTACCATGCCCGCAACGAGGAGGCAGAAAAGCCCTTCTGCGATGCGGGCCTTCTTTTTGCCGAGCGGGCGGAGGAGCATGGAGAGCAGCCTGCCCCCGTCGAGGGGACGGGCGGGCAGAAGGTTGACGAAAAAGAGCGAAAAGGAGACGCTCGCGGCGAGTTCGGTATAGGGGTACGTCTCGGGGAACATCCACCACAGGGCGACAAAGAACAGCCCCGTCGCGAGATTCGAGAGCGGCCCCGCAAGGAGAACGGCGAGCTCCTCTCTCCGTCCGATGCCCGCAAGGTCGCCCGACACGGCGGCGCCGTAGGGCATGAGGACGACGCGGTCGAGACGGTAGCCGTACCGCCTTGCGACACAGGCATGCGCGCACTCGTGCTCGAGGGCGGCAAAGACGGCCGCGCAGAACATGAGAAATCCGCCCGTCAATGCCGAGAGGATCCCCGTCGCAAAGAAGAGCGGATGGATGGTGATGCGGCCCCTGTGCCCGTTCAGCTCCACGCGAGCGTTCCTTCCGTCACGGTGAAGCAGTTGAGGAGCGAATCGTTGTCATAGAACATCACGCGGATCTCCCCCTCTCCGTCGCTGTATCCGAAGGGGATGGTCGTATAGAGCGCATCGCCCTCCCCGCCGTACACGTCGTCGAGCCCGCTGATGATGGTGGAGAAGGAATCGCTGTGACGGATGCGGACGGAATAGCCCGTCTCCGCGTTTCCGCTGACCGACTCGAGTTTTCCCGCCGCGGGAGCGTACACGGAGCACTGTGCGGTGAAGGACAGTACCCCCATGTCCGAGACGGCGATGTCCGTTTCGACGGTGTCGTTCACGACGGGCGACAGGGTGAAGTCGGCATAGGTGCGCGTGTCGGCCGTCGAAGCGTTCCCCACGAACAGGCCGCGGACAAAGGTGTTGATGGCGCTGTCCGTGACGAAGAGATTGGTGAAGAAGATGGCGGCGCACAGCACGCACACGGCGATAAATTCCCCGAAGAGGATGCGCCGTGCAAGGACGGGACGTCCGCTCTCTTTGGCGGGACGCTCGATGGGCTTGCTCTCCGCAAAGGCGGGATCGGCGCTCTCGAGCCGGTCGTTGATCTCGCCGATGAGGGCATCGGAGAGGTCCTCGCGCTTGACTTTGCGCTTCTTTTCGCGGCGGTTGACCGTGACCGTCTCCACGGGGATCTCCAACATTTCGGCATAACTCAATTCGTCATTCATAAATTACCTCGCTGTACTTTGGAATTGCCCTTTCCGCTCGGGCAATTTTAATGTATGCGGGGAATTTGCGGGATAGAAGAATTTTTTTGTGTCGAAGAAAGCAATCCCCCCGCGAATTTTGTCCGCAGGGGGGAATTATCCGGTTTTCTGCCGCGGTCCGTGCGTCTTACGGCACGGCCTCGTTTCGCGGCGCCGTCATTTCAGGCAGTGCAATACGATCTCCGCCGCCCGCAGTGCCTCCTCTTCGGTCGTCTCGGCGCCGAAGGAGAACCGTACGCCGCGCTTTGCCTCTTCGGTCGTCCGTCCCATGGCGAGGAGCACGTGGGAAGGCAGGCTCGCATGGGCGGAACAGGCCGCCCCGCCCGACGCCGCAAGTCCGGAGAGATCGAGCCGTCCGAGCAGGGCCTCGCCGCCGCCCTCAAAGGTGAGGTGCGAGATGTTGGGAGCCCGGTTTTCCCCGTCTGCCCTTGCCCGCGGGCCGAGCTCGCCGAGGATGCGCCGTTCGAAGAGGCCGCGGAGCCGTCCCGTATGCGCGCAGAAGGCAGCCCGATTCGCCTGTGCAAGTTCGAGCGCGCACGCAAAGCCGACGACGCCCGCAACGTTCACCGTCCCGCCACGCAGTCCGCGTTCCTGTTCGCCGCCCGCGATGAGCCGTCCGAGCGGGACACCCTTTTTGACGACGAGCGCCCCCACGCCCTTGGGGCCCCCTACCTTATGCGCGGAGAGGGAGATCGCGTCGGCATGCCTTGCGATCGCGGCAAGGTCTTGCGAAGGCGCCGCCTGCACGCAGTCCGAAAAGAGAAAAGCTCCCCGTGCGTGCGCGATGCGGGCGAGTTCTTCGACAGGTTGGATGCAGCCTGTCTCGTTGTTGACCGCCATCACGCAAATGAGACCGACATCTTCGGACATGGATGCCTCCGCGGTGCCCGGGTCCACAAGTCCGTCCTCTCCGACGGGAAGCGTTTCCCCTGCGGACGGACGGAGCGGGAGTGCAGAGAGCACGGCGGCGTGTTCGACGGAAGAGGCGAGAGCTTTCCCCCGTCCCATCTGCCGCACGGCCCAGTTGTCGGCCTCCGTTCCCCCCGACGTGAAAAAGACTTCGGCGGGACGCACCCCCAAAATGCCCGCGATCTTGTCGCGGGCTTCGGTGACGTTTTTTGCCGCTCTCCTGCCATAGGCATGCAGGGAGTCGGGATTGCCGAAGTCCTCCGTTTCGTACATGGCGCGCCGGACCTCGGGAAGCAGCGGCGCGGTCGCCGCATAGTCGAGATAAATCATGTTCTTTCTTCGGGGACGGTCACTGCCAATCCACCACGTTGACCCACTTGGCGAGGAATTCCTGCTCCTCGGGATTGTTCTTGACCGACTGCGACGCGGCCACGATGGGAAGGATGCGCTGGACGTATTGGAGTGCGGTATCCGTCTTGAGGCAGAAGAGCCGGAGGTACTTTTCGGCAAGATCGTCGCGGCCCTGCAGTTTCATGATGAGATAGGTCCGTGCGGCGTCGGCCGAGCCGTTGCCTTGTGTGGCATGCGACCAGTCGATGATGTACGGCGTACCGTCCGCGGTCAGGATGACGTTGGAGGGCTGGAAGTCGCCGTGGCACAGCTTTTTATGGCGGGGAAGGCTGTCGAGACGCACATGCAGATCGTAGCGCACGGTCGCAGGGAAGGCGCTCGCCGAGATCTTGGCGTGCATCTTGTCGCGCAGATGCCCGAGGAGGGGCACCTTTTCCCTGCTCATGCGGATCTGGAGATCGACGAAGAATTCGAGATACTCGTCCGTCTTTTCGGGATGTTTCCGCATGAGGGACTCGAGCGTCTCCCCTTCGATGAATTCCCAGATGAGCGACCACTGGCCATCGATGACGGACACGCCGAGCACCTTGGGGATATGGAGAGAGGTCTCCTCGACGCGCGCCTGATTGAGCGCTTCGTTGAGGATGCCCGCCTTGGAATAACTTGCGTCAAAGGACTTGATGAGCCGGTCGCCGTCGCGATACAGCTTTTTGCCCGCACTTTCGTGGATGAGTTGCATAGAGACCTCCGAGGGGTTCGTTTTCGACTATTATACCCCAAAATGTCCGCCAAGACAAGACCTTTTGCGAAAATTTCCGCACGCACGGCAAAAAAAATGCCCCGTAAGGGGCACTTTGAACGGTTCAGTCCGCGCTGCCGTCGGTTTCGTCGGCCTCGAGCGATTCCTCGTAGGCCTCCTCATAGGCTTCCTCGGCCTCTTCGGCAGGCACGTCGTCGTATTCGCCCGCACCCTCGATGGCAAGGGTCAGAAGGCGGATACGGGTTGTGAGCAGATCGAGACGGGCGCCGTCGTCCGTGGAGGCATGCCTCTCGTTGCGCATGACATAGCGCTGGGCAAAGTAGAGGCGGGCGGCATAGACGGCGAGCCCCACAAAGGCGGCGAAGTCGAGAAGACCGAACACGCCCGTGAGGATGGGCGCCGCCGCTCCCTTGGATCGAAGGATAAAATAGCCGCTCACGCCGCATGCGACGGCAAAGAGCGCAAAGATGGCGAACGCGATGCAGAAGCGCACGAAATAGTAATTGCGGTTGGCGGCAAAGGCCTCGCGGCGCGTCGCGGTCTCCGCTTCGACCTGTGCTTCGAGGGGCTCGGCCTCTTCGCGGCAGGCGGCGATCTCTTCCTCCATCTCCCCGCGGAACTTCCCGAGGACGTCCGCACGCGCCCTGTCCCCCGCAACGGAGAACTCCCGCGCCGTCTTTTCCTCATAGAGGCAGGAATAATCGGTATACCCGCGCGTACGCGACGCCCAGACGCCCTCTTCCGCTTCGCCCTTTTCGTCGCCGTAGATGGCGGCCTGACGGTAGAAGCTCTCCGCCTCGGCGAAGTCGCCCTTTTTATAGCGGGCATCGGCGTTTTGAAGAAGTTTGCGGCGTTCCTCCTTCGCCCGTTCGGCCGCGCGGCGTCTGCGCTCGAGCTCCCGGGGAGAGAGTTCCTGCCCGTCGTTCGTTTCATTCGCCACATTCTCGGACATGGGGGCATCGGACCCGGTCTCCTGCGGTTCGCGGACGGGATCCTCGCCCTCCGGAAGGGCGGTCTCCCCGGCGGGCCCTGCGGGCGAATCGGATGCAAGGGGCGACCCGGGAAGCGCCTTGTCCCACGGGTCATCGGTCAGAAATTCTTTCATGTTCGGTCCTCCTCGGTCCCCTCCTCCTCCGACAGACGGAAGGGAGAACGGGACGCTTGTATTTTGCCGGGATCGACGCTCTTTGCGACGATCGCACGGAATTTTCCGGTGTATCGGCTCGCCGCCCATTCGGCGAGCTCACGGGTCTCGAACAGGGCAAACGCCGCGGAGCCCGACCCCGTCATGGACGCGGCAAGGGGCGAAAAGGCGGCGGCTTCCTCATAGGCCGTGCGCACGGCGGGGAGCAGCGTGCAGGCGGCGGAAAAGAGATGGTTTTCAAAGGGAAATTCCCCCTTCTTCCCGGAGAAGAGCGCGGAGAGCGCCGCCTCGGTGCAGGGGGCAAACGTCTCCCCGCGGCGGTCGTATTCGCGGTAACATTCCGCCGTCCCCACCCCCTGTCCGGGGACGAGGAGGAGAAAGGAGAGCGGCAGAAAGGGAAGGCGTTCGAGCACCTCTCCCCGTCCGCGCATGCGTGCGAGCCCGCCGTCGAGGAGGAAAGGCACGTCGCTGCCGATCTCCGCCGCGATGGGCAGATATTCCCTTTGCTTGACGGAAAACATGGCACCCATGCCCGCAATGACCGCTGCGGCATCGCTCGAAGAGCCGCCCAGCCCCGCCCCGATGGGAATGTTCTTGTAAACGGTGATGTCCACGCCGCTTGTATGGAATTCGTCGCGGAACCGCTCGGCGGCGCGCACGGCGTTGTTCTCCTCGAAGGGGATGGATTCGGACCCCATGCCGTGCATCGCAGCTGTGACGAGCCCGTCCCTGCGCCGCCGCAAGACGACGCGGTCGGAAAGATCCACCGTCACGGCGAGCGAGTCGAGCAAGTGGTATCCGCCCTCTTCGCCCGTAATGTCGAGCGTGAGGTTGAGCTTGGCATAGGCGTTGCGCCGAACGACATTCATCCACTCTATTGTAGCACAACTTTCGCCCGTTTGCAAGGATTTTTTGTATCCCGAAGGCGCGGACCCGCGTTTTTCGGACGCAAAAAGAGGGCGGAAACCCGCCCTCTCGCCGTCATGACAGATTTTTTCTCCGGTACACGATGACGCGCCGCCCCTCCCGGATGGGGAATTCGATGTCCGGATTGCTCGCCGAGACGTCCTCGGGCGATTTGTTCAGCCGCTTTGCAAGCTCCCAGAGCCCGTCGCCCGCGCGCGGAATGTACACGCTGATCGCACTGTCCGATTGCAGGAGCGGCTCCCCTTCCTCGACGCTCGCCACCAGCCGTGCGGACACCTTGCGCCGTTCCTGAAGGGTGATGCGGAGCGTGGCCTCCGCCTCGATCTCGCCCTCCTGCTTCTGGCGGGCGCTCATGCCGAGGACGAGCACTTTCGCACTCGCGTCGGCCGCTTCGACGGGAACGGAGAAGGGCAGGCTCAATGCGATACCGCGGTGGCTTCCGTCCGCTCCCTGCACGAGAAGTTCGGACATGGCTACCCCCTCCACTCTCTTCCCGCTCTCCGTCATCACGAGATCGGCCTCGGCGCGCGGCAACGTTACGGCCTGCAATTCGTCGGAAAAGTCGATGGGACCCGAGAGCGCGCACTTGCCCGAAATGCGTTCGGTGACGCGCAGAATTTCGCCGACGCCCGCGCTGTCCGCCGTCGCAAAGGTGAGCGCCGTCTTGTTCGTCACCGAGAAGGCGTCGGTCACGGCGTCCACTTCGGCCTCTTCGTACACGCATCCCTCGGCGGAGAGGGTGAGTTCGGCGAGAAGCGAACACTTGCCCTTTTCCTCGTCGGCGTCGGCACGGATGGACGCACCCGTCACGGTGACGTCGGCCTCGGCGGAAGTCCCGTATGCGGCCGCATCGCAGGGGAGCTCGATCCGGAAGGGCACGAGCCGTTCGAAGGAGACGAGAGCCGTCCCCTTTAAGGCGAGCACGCACAGGTTGACCTCGCCTTCGATCACGAGGGTGCCCGTCTCGCAGACAAGGGCGCCCACGCTCACCGTCTCGGCATGCTGCAGGATGTCGCCGACGAACTCGGTCTCGAATTCGTCCTCCGTCTCCGCCGTTCCCGCGACGAGATGCGCCGTAAGGACTTTGACGGGGGCGCGCCGCAGAATGAGGTCGCCGCCCGACAGGTATTCGAAGTTCTGCTCGCCATAGAGGCGGATGTCCGTCCCGAGCAGGGCGGTCGCGTACACGCCCGCACCCTCCCGCCGCACGGCGATGTTCTCGCACGTCACCGAGGCACGGGCCGTGAGGGCGGGGAATACGCTCTCGTCCCGTTCGACGGCCGAAAATTCCACCCCCTTTTCCGCACGGCAGACGTGCTTTTCGGCGTCCTCGTATACGATGGAGAAGTGCGCCTTTCCATAGTAACGTACCTCGCCGTTCCCGGCCTCCGCGCCCGTGAGGGTCGCCGCGCACCGGACGGACAGCACCGTCTCCACTTCGGGTCCGAAGCGGCACTCCACCGCCGTCTGCGCGTTGAGCTCTTTCCGCTTGCCGTAGCCGCGGAATTCCTGCGTTTCCGTTTTCATGATCCACTCCCTTTGATTTGTACTTTTTCTCCATTCTATGCGGCCGGGGCGGCGCTTATGCCCTTCCGCCGTGCAAAAGGTTTGTCGAATGAGGGAGATTTGAGGGAAGAACGCGGCCTTGGAGGAAGGCAAGGTATAATTTTGCGGCCGCGGGGCAACAATTCGGGGTATGATCAAGCCCAAGAACGATATCGCGCGCGTCAAACAGATGATAAACGACTGCTTCCGCAAACAGGTGGACGTCACCGTCAATTTGGGACGGAACAAGGTGCTCCGCTACTGCGGCGAACTTTCGGGCGTGTACCCCGCTCTCTTCACCGTACGGCCCAATGACAAGGATTTTTTGGGAAAGACCTCCTATTCGTACGCCGAAGTGCTGTGCGGCAGCGTCAAAGTCAAGCCCGCCAAGGCAGAGTGACATCAGAACGATAAGAGAATGAAGCCGCGGGGCAAATTTGCCCCGCGGCCCTCTCTTTCGGACATGGTTGCCGCGTTTTATACGTCGGCAGATTATACGGACGGAAGTGTAACCGTCTGCCCGCCATAGGTATATGAGCATTTTTGCGTTATGCTGATCGTTCCTTCCGGCGTGGACATCGACTGCTCCACATAGATAGATATCAGCTTCCCGTCTTTGATTTTAATAACGGATTTTCCGCCAAGCTCCGTTTTAACATATCCGCCTTCTGTGGCATCATATTTGTATGCCCCGTACATTAAATTGTATTGTTCTCTGAGCTGCGAATCCATTTCATAAAAACCCCACACGCTGATATCCTCCGTCGTCTCCCATTTGCCCGCGGAATTTTTTTGATAGCCTATATAGGAACCGTCGTCATTCTTCACGAAATATACAGTGAACGGCATGCTGTCGGAAATATTACCGACGACATCCGCACGGCACTTGTTTCCGTCATACCGGAGCGTCGCAGTAAATTCTCCCTGCACTCCCATACTGTTCATGTTATCGGTTCTCGTTATGGAAACCTGATAGTTGGTGAAATTTTTTGCGTCGAATGCCGCCGCCCATTCCGCCGAAGTGACCACTTCGCCTGCACCGCCCGATGTGCCGCCCGACGGACCGCCCGGGGTCCAACCGGAAGGATTCCCCCATTCGGGAAGCTCGAGCGAACAGCCGCCGAGGCCGAGCAGCGCCCCCGCGATCGCAAGCGAAAGAAGCGCCGTTTGCATTGCTTTGATTGCCTTCATTCGTGTTTTTCTCCTCTTGTTTCCTACCGTTTTGGTAGTTTTTGATACATTATACTACCAATTTGGTAATATGTCAAGGAGAAAAGGGGGGGATTTATGAAAATCTTATTGGGGCAGCGGCTGAAGGAACTGCGGACGGAGCACAATCTCACGCAGCGCGAGATGGCCGAACTCTTTCACATCAACAGCGTCACCTATCTCCACTATGAAAAGGACCAGCGGCAGCCCCCGCTCGAACTGCTCGTCCTGTTTGCCCGTCACTTCGGCGTCAGCGTGGACTATCTGCTCGGCATGGACGAACTGCCGTGAGAGGAATCGCAGGAGAGCGGCGCTGCTCTCGCCCAACAGTGCGGTGCACTGTGAGCGGCGGCGCGATATGAGCGGTGGCCTCCGCGAAGGGGCCTTGCGGCGGTCCCTGCCGCCCAAGGCGGATGTCGCGGAGCGACAGAGGGGTTAACCCTTTCGGCGCTATGCGCCACTTTCCCTAAAAGGGACAGCAAGGGAGCAATCTTGGCGCCCCTGCAGGGGAGCTGTCGAGCCAAAGGCGAGACTGAGGGGTTAAAACCCTTTCGGCGCTACGCGCCACTTTCCCTTTCAGGGACAGCAAGGGGCGTTTTACGACCCTTTCAGGGACAGCGAGGGGCGTTTTGCGACCCGAAAAGGGACAGCAAGAAACAGCAAAAAACGACCGAGGGAACTCGGTCGTTTGGCTTTTTTGAACAGTCTCTTTCGGACATGGCGGCCGTGAATGCGGCGGAAGTTACTCCTCGCCGGGTTCCGATCCTTCGGACGCGGGCTCTTCAACGGACTCCTCCGCGGCTTCTTCGGTCTCCTCGGCGGCGTCCTCCGCGAGGTCCTCGGGCGAGAGGTCGGCGGCCGTCTCCTCGGGTGCTTCGACTTCGGCTTCCTCGTCCTTGTCGGTCACGGCGACGGTGGCGACGAGACCTTCCCTTACGTTCATGAGCCGTACGCCGCGCGTTGCACGGCCGATCTTGGAGATCGCCTCGAGGTGCATGCGGATGATGATGCCCGCACTTGTCACAAGCATGACGTCATAGAGGTCGCTCGCGAGCTTCATGTTGACGAGCGCGCCCGTCTTTTCGTTAAAGACCCCTGCCTTGATGCCCTTGCCGCCGCGCGTCTGCAGACGGTAGTCCTCGGGGTCGGAGCGCTTGCCGTAGCCCAGTTCGGACACGGTCAGAATGTCAAAGCCCTCTTTGAGGACGAGCATGTCGACCACTTCGTCGTCCTCGCCGATGGTCATGCCCTTTACGCCCATCGTGTCGCGGCCCATGGGACGGACGTCCGTCTCGGCGAAGCGGATGCACTTCCCGGAGTGCGAGGCGATCATGATCTGGTCCTCGCCCGTGGTGAACTGCACCGAGATGAGTTCGTCGCCCTCCGAGATCTTGATGGCGATCTTGCCGTTCTTCATGATGCGCTCGAATTCGCTCGTCGCGGTCTTTTTGATGAGACCCCGCTTGGTCGCCATAACGAGGTAGCCCGTGCCGTTCTCATAGACGGGCAGAACGGCGGCGATCTTTTCGCCTGCGGCGATGGGCAGCAGGTTGACGATGGCGCGGCCGCGGGCCTGACGGTTGGCCTCGGGGATCATGTAGCCCTTCATGGCATAGACCTTGCCGAAGTTGGAGAAGAAGAGGATGTTGTGGTGCGTGGAGCAGACGAACATCTGCTCGACGAAGTCCTCTTCCTTGGGCTTGTGGCCCGCGATTCCCACGCCGCCGCGGTGCTGGGCCTTGTATTCGGTGAGCGGGATGCGCTTGACATAGCCGCCGTGGGTGAGCGAGATGACGACGTCCTCCTCGTCGATGAGGTCCTCGTCCTCAATGTCGCCGTAATCGACGGAGACCTCGGTCTTCCGCTCGGAGGGATACTTTGCCTTGATGGCAAGCAGGTCGCACTTGATGATGTCCATGACGCGCGCCTCGCTCCCGAGGATGTCCTTGAGGTCGGCGATGGTGGCACGGAGCTCCTCGAGTTCGGCCTGCAATTTTTCCACTTCGAGGGCGGTGAGGCGCTGGAGACGCATTTCGAGGATGGCGTTGGCCTGCTTGTCGGACAGCTCGAAGGACTG
The DNA here is from genome assembly GCA_947627015.1 of uncultured Clostridia bacterium. Taxonomy (GTDB): domain Bacteria; phylum Bacillota; class Clostridia; order Christensenellales; family Borkfalkiaceae; genus Gallimonas. The sequence goes on from CANQUL010000018.1 coordinate 16,504, forward strand.
CATGAGGCGGTCGGTCGCGTCGTTCTTATCCCGCGATTCCTTGATGATGCGGATGACCTCGTCGATGTTGGCGAGAGCGATGACGAGCCCTTCGACGATGTGGGCACGCTCCTCGGTCTTCTGGAGATCGTACTTCGTCCTGCGGATGATGACCTCCTTCTGATGTTCGAGGTAGTAATAGAGGATGTCGCGGAGGGTGAGATAGCGGGGCTCGGTGCCGTTCTCGACGAGGGCGAGAAGGATGATGCCGTCGGAGATCTGCAGATTGGTGTGCTTGAAGAGGGTGTTGAGGACGACCTGCGCGTTGGCGTCCTTTTTGCATTCGATGACGATGCGCATGCCCTCGCGGCCCGATTCGTCCCGGATGTCCGAGATGCCCTCGATGCGCTTGTCCTTGACCATGTCCGCGATCTGGATGATGAGCTGCGCCTTATTGACCTGGTACGGGATCTCCGTGACGACGATGCGGGAGCGGACGTTTGCGCCCGTGCCGTGCTCTTCTATCTCGCACTTGGAGCGGATGACGATGTTGCCCTGCCCCGTCCGGTATGCCTTGCGGATGCCGCTCCGTCCCATGATGATGCCGCCCGTCGGGAAATCGGGGGCGGGGATATAGTCCATAAGTTCATCGGACGTGATGTCGGGATTTTCGATCATGGCGACGGTGCCGTCGATGACTTCGGCAAGATTATGGGGCGGGATGTTGGTCGCCATGCCCACGGCGATGCCGTCCGACCCGTTGACGAGCAGGTTGGGGAAGCGTGCGGGGAGCACGGCCGGCTCCATCTCGATGCCGTCGAAGTTGGGGAAGAAGTCCACCGTCTCCTTGTCGAGATCGCGGAGCATTTCGGCGGCGAGCTTGGTGAGGCGCGCCTCCGTGTAACGCATGGCTGCGGGCGGGTCGCCGTCGACCGAACCGAAGTTGCCGTGCCCGTCGACGAGGGGGAAGTTGATGGAGAAGTCCTGCGCGAGGCGGACGAGCGCATCGTAGACCGAGCTGTCGCCGTGGGGGTGGAATTTACCCATGACGTCACCGACGATACGGGCGCACTTGCGGTATGCCTTGTCGTTATAGAGCCCCATCTCGTGCATGGCATAGAGAATGCGCCGGTGAACGGGCTTTAAGCCGTCCCTCACGTCGGGGATAGCGCGGGACTTGTTGACGGCCATGGCATAGGCGATGAAGGAACGCTTGAGTTCGTCGTTGACCTCCACGTCGAGGATCTTGGTCATTTCCAAAGTCTTTTTGAACTCTTCGGTGAGCTCGGGACTGGTTTCTCGTTTTGCCATATCTTACTCCTTGTGGTAATTTTGAGAGGGCAAAGACTTGCGCCTTATTAAATATTAAATGTCTAAATCGGTCACGAGGGTGGCGTTTTCCTCGATGAACTGCCGGCGGAGCGCCGGGCTCTCGCCCATGAGAATGCCGAACATCTTGTCCGCCTCCACGGCGTCCTCCATCGATACCTTGATGAGCGTACGCGTGGCGGGATTCATCGTCGTGTCCCAGAGCTGCTCGGTCGACATTTCGCCGAGACCCTTGTACCGCTGATATTCCACCTTGTTGTTATTGGCCGCGTCGAAAAGCGTCTTTTCCTCTTCGGAATAGAGGTAAACGTCCTCTTTTCCCTTGACGCTCGCCTTGTAGAGGGGCGGCTTGGCCGAATACACATGCCCGTGTTCGATGAGCGGACGCATGTAGCGGAAGAGGAAGGTGAGCAGAAGGATGCGGATATGCGCGCCGTCGACATCGGCATCGGTCATGGAGATGATGCGGTCGTAGCGCAGTTTGCTCTCGTCGAAGTCGTCTAAAATGCCGCAGCCGAAGGCGGTGATCATGGCCTTGATCTCCGCGTTTTCGAGGGCACGGTTGAGGCGCACCTTTTCGACATTCAGGATCTTGCCGCGGAGGGGAAGGATAGCCTGAAATCTCCGGTCCCTGCCCTGCTTGGCGGTACCGCCTGCGGAATCGCCCTCGACGATGTAGATCTCGCACAGTTCGGGACGCTTATCCGAGCAGTCGGCGAGCTTCCCGGGCAGCGTCGTCGATTCGAGCACGCCCTTTCTGCGGGTCAGTTCGCGGGCATTGCGGGCGGCGTCGCGCGCCTTCTGCGCCGTGATGCAGCGGAGGACGAGCTCGCGCGCCTCGGAGGGATGTTCCTCGAGGTATTCGCCGAACTTGTCGGCGACGGCCTTGTTGACGAAGGGACGGATGAAGGAATTGTTGAGCTTATCCTTGGTCTGCGATTCAAACTGGGCGTTCTCGAGCTTGACGGAGACGACGGCGGTGATGCCCTCGCGGACGTCCTCGCCCGTCAGCTTGTCGCTCTCCTTGAGGACGTTGAGCTTTTTGCCCGCGTCGTTGATGACTTTGGTGAGTGCGAGCTTGAGACCCTCGACATGGGTGCCCCCGTCGATGGTGTTGACGTTGTTGGCATACGAGTAGATGACCTCGTTGTAGCTCTCGTTGTATTGGAGAGCGATCTCGCAGACGGTGGTGTCCTCCTGCGCCTCGAAGTAGAGCGGAGCCGAAAACAGCGTCTCCTGCCCCTTGTTGAGCTCCTCGACGAGTTCGCGGATGCCCCCTTCGTAGCAGAAGGAATCGCTGCGCTCCTTCCCCTCCCGCTTGTCCGTGAGCGTGATGGTGAGGCCCTTGTTGAGGAAAGCGAGCTCTTTGAGGCGGACGCGCAGGATGTCGTATTTGAAGGTGATGGTCTCGAAGATCTCGTCGTCGGGATAGAAAGTCACCTTGGTGCCCGTCTTGTCGGTGTCGCCGATGATGTGGAGCTCCCTCTGGGGCACGCCGCGGTTGTAGACCTGCTTGTAGATATGGCCGTTCTGCGAGACCTCGACTTCCAGCCATTCGGACAGCGCGTTGACCGCCTTGACGCCCACGCCGTGCAGGCCCGACGAGACCTTGTAACCGGAGTCCCCGCCGAACTTGCCGCCCGCGTTGACCTTGGTGAACACGACCTCGACGGTGGAGATGCCCTCCTTGGGATGGATCTCGGTGGGAATGCCGCGCCCGTTGTCGATGACGGTGCAGCTGCCGTCGGCGTTGATAGAGACGTCCACGCGGTCGCAGTAGCCCGCAAGTGCCTCGTCGATGGAATTATCGACGACCTCGGAGACGAGGTGATGGAGGCCCTTTTCGTCCGTCGAGCTGATGTACATGCCCGGACGCTTGCGGATGTGTTCGAGCCCGTCGAGCACCTGGATCTGTTCCGCACCGTAAGCGGTTTCCACTTTTTCTGTCATAGCATTCCTCCTGATAAACGAATATACCGATTATTCCGTATATTATATTCTAAACGTGCGCGCGCACGCGCGCGTGCACAAGGCTATTATACCATGCAAATCAAAAAAAGTAAACCGTTTTGCGGGAACAAACCCGAAAAAATCGCTCCCCGGGCCCAAAAAAGGGACTTTTTTTGAAAACTTCTGCAATTTTGCGTGCATAAGCGACCCCGCACGCATCCTCCCGCTTTTTTTCCTTGAATTTTGTTGACATTGCGTAAGGATTATGCTATGATAAAAATGTCATAAAAAACTATGACACACGAGACATATCGGATGACTTTATGACAAAGGAGAACCCCATGAAGATTGTGATCGTCTGCGACGTCTTGGGCAAGCCCAACAACGGCACGACGCTCGCGGCCTATAATCTGATCGACTTTCTGCGGGAGAGAGGACACGACGTGACCGTCGTCTGCGCCGACCAAGATAAAAAAGGCAAGGACGGGTTTGCCGTCGTCCCCATCAAAAATTTGGGTCCGCTGAATCTGCTCCTGAAGGCGAACAACGTGTACCTTGCCAAGGGAGACAAAAAGGTGCTGGCGCAGGTCATGGAGGGCGCAGACGTGGTGCATGTCCTGATCCCCTTCCTCCTCGGCGTCGCCGCCGTCAAGCTCGCAAAGAAGATGGGCATCCCCGTGACCGCGAGCTTCCATGCGCAGGCGGAGAATGTCACCGCGCACCTCGCCTGCATGAACAACCGCCTTGCCAACCATATCACCTATCTGTTCTTTTACCATCTGCTCTACAAGCATGTGGACACCATCCACTACCCCACGCAGTTCATCAAGGACTTCTTTGCGCGGGAGATCGGGCGTCCGCTTCCCCCGGGCCGTGTCATCTCCAACGGCGTGAACGACGTCTTTTTCTCCCCGCGGGAGCAGAGGAGCGAGGACGGGACGTTCACCATCCTCTGCATGGGACGGTTCAGCAAGGAGAAGGCACAGCAGACGCTCATCAAGGCCGTCGCGATGTGCGATTTCAAGGACCGCGTAAAGCTGCTCTTTGCGGGCTGCGGGCCGCGGGAGAAGAAGCTCCGGCGGCTTGCCAAGCGCAAGAAGGTGGACGCCGACTTCCGGTTCTATTCGCGCGACGAGCTCCCCGCCGTCTTACAGCGCGCCGACCTGTATGTGCATACCGCCCTCGTCGAGATCGAGGCCATCTCCTGTCTCGAGGCCATTGCAAGCGGACTCGTGCCCATCATCTGCGATTCCCCGCGCAGTGCGACCAAGGCCTTTGCCGCGGACGAAAACTGCCTCTTCCGTGCGGGAAATGCCCGTGAACTTGCCGAACGGATCGCCTTCTTCTATCATGATCCCGCAAAGATCGAGGCGTACCGGGAGACCTACCGCACCTTTAAGGAGCAGTTCCGCCAGACGGACTGCATGCTGCGGATGGAAGAAATGCTCGCGGACACCGCCGCCCTTCGCAAGCCATGAAGGAGCGCGTCTTTTACTACACGGACCCCCTCCGCGACGATTTTGCGGGGACGGACATTGCGACCAAGCCGCTGCCCGAATCTTACGTCTACATCCCGAAAAATCCGCTGCGCAGGGCGGCCGCATGGGTCCTGCATCACTGCATCGCAACGCCCGTCTGCTTCCTCATTCTCAAACTTCTCTATGGGCAGAAGATCGTGGGACGAAGCAAGCTCCGCCCTTACCGCAGGACGGGATATTTTCTGTACGGAAACCACACGCGAGCGGCGGGAGATGCCTTCACGCCCTCGATGGCAGCCTTCCCCAAAAAGCCCTATGTGCTCGTGAATCCCGACGCCGTTTCCATTCCGTTTTTGAAGCGTCTCGTCGAAGATCTGGGGGGCATGCCTGTACCCGACAGCTTCGAATTGCAAAAAAAGCTCGTCGCGGCGATCAGGGCGCGCATGCAGGGCGGGGGCGTTGTCGCCATCTATCCCGAGGCGCACATCTGGCCCCTCTACACGGGCGTCCGGCCCTTTTCCGCCTCCTCGTTCGTCTACCCCGTCGACACGAAAAAGCCTGCCTTCGCCTTTACGGCCACCTACAAAAAGCGGAAATTTTTCGGTGGCGTGAAGGCGACCGTCTACGTCGACGGCCCCTTCTTCCCCGATGAAACGCTTCCCCGGCGGGAGCAAAAGCTCGACTTGCGGGAGCGTGTGTATGCCGCCATGACGGAGCGCAGCGCCCTGTCCGTCTGGTCGCCCAACCGATTTCTCCCCGCAGACCCCCCGGATCCCGTTTCCGGGCAATGAAAAATCCCCCTCCGAGGGGGATTTTTTGATGGGAACGCCTCACGCAAAGATCTCGTCGGCGAGACGGGAGACCTCCTCGCAGGACCGGGCTTCGAACAGCCGACGCTTGTACGCGGCCGCGCCCGGCGTTCCCTTGAGATAAAAGGCCGCCATCTTGCGCAGAAAGACGAGGGCGAACCGCTCCCCGTAAATTTCGCGCGTCTCCCGCATCTGTGTCTCGAAGAGCGGCAGGAGCGGCGGCATTTCCCTCCCCGTGATCTCACAGAATACGCGGGGGTTGTAGAGTGCGGATCGAGCCACCATGACCGCATCCGCCCCCGTTTTTTCGAACATTTCCCGACAATCTTCCGCACTCTCGATGCCGCCGTTGGCGACGACGGGGATACCGACCGCCGCCTTCGCTGCGGCGATCTCCGCAAAGTCGCACGGCCCCGCGTAGATCTTGTCCCGCGTCCGTCCGTGCACCGTGATCATCGCCGCGCCCGCACCCTCGCACATCCTCGCAAACTCCGCCGTGATCTTCTTTTGGGGGCTCACCCCCGTGCGGAATTTGACCGAGATGCGCTTTCCGCTCTTGACGCAGGCCGAAACGATCGCCTCGGCAAGGGGCAGGTTTTCGAGAAGCGCGCTCCCCTCGCCGTTCCGCGTCACCTTGGGCATGGGGCAGCCCATGTTGAGGTCGATGAGGTCGAAATCGGCGAGTTCCTCGCTCTCGCACGCCTCGCGCAGAATGTCGGGATCGCTCCCGAACAGCTGGGCGGCAACGGGGTGCTCCTTGCCGTGATACAGGAGCAGCCTTGTCTCGGCATTCCGGTAGTGGAGCCCCTTGGCGCTGACCATCTCGGTAAAAGTGAGCCCCGCGCCGAGCGAAGAGCACATGCTTCGGAAGGGTTCGTTGGTATAGCCCGCCATGGGCGCGAGAAATACGTTATTGGGGCATACCATGCCCGCAATCGACAGTTCATGAATCATGTTTGACCCTCTCGTAGTAGGCGTCCCTTTCTTCGGGAGAGAGCGCCGAAACGTCCTTTCCGTCCGCCCGCACGAGGGCCTCGTAAGCGGTATAGCGGGCCTGCACCTTTTTGACGGTATCGAGAAGGGCCTGCTCGCATTCGACGCCGACCGCGCGGCCGAGTTCGACGACGCACATCAAGACGTCCCCCATCTCTTCGGCGAGCCGTTCGGGGCTCTCCGTGCGTGCCCGCAGCAGTTCGGCGTATTCCTCGCGGAACTTTGCCTCGAAAGCCTCGACCGACGGCTTGTCCCAGCCGCCCTTTTCCACCCGTTTTGCGATCTTCTGAGCGCGGAGAAGGGCGGGGAAACACGCGGGAACGTCGTTCACGGCGTCCGAGAAGGTTTCCTGATGCTTCTCGCGCATCTTGTTCCTGTCCCACACGGAGAGTGCGCTCTCCGCGTTCTCCGCAGCGTCCTTTCCGAAGACATGGGTATGCCGTCCGATGAGTTTCTGCGAGACCGCCGTCGTCATGTCCATGACCGTGAATCCGCCCCGCTCCTCCTCCATGAGGGCATGGAAGGCGGCCTGCATCAGGACGTCGCCCGTCTCCTCGAGCATGCGCTCGGCGTCCTTCCGGTCGATGGCGTCGACGAGCTCGTAGGCCTCCTCGATGGCGTTGATGCGGATGCTCTCATGCGTCTGCACCTTGTC
>CANQUL010000019.1 GCA_947627015.1 uncultured Clostridia bacterium
TCCTCAAAGGACATCTGCGAGAGAAGAAGCTCCCAATTTGCGTCGTCGTAATCCTTGCCGCGCAGCTGAACGAGCGTGAGGCCGTGATTGACGCCGAGTTCGGGCATTTCCCCTTCGCTCTCGACGGGCTTATCCCAGAGGAGCGCTTCGTACATGTCCTCCGTGAGCGTGAGGAGCGCCTTTTCCGTCGGCCACGTCCCCGCCCAGTTGCTGCGGGAGACATAGGTCACATAGTTGCTGCCTGCACCGACAAAGCGGTTGGGGTCGAAATCGGCCAAACGGTTTTGGATCTTATATCCCGTCTGATCGGAGACCGCATAGGTCTCGGCGTCGAGTTCCTCCACCGTGTCGCTCCATACGAGTCCGGCGTTGCCGTCCGCAGTCATGCCGTCCGACGTATCGTACCCCTTCTTCGTCAGAATATTGTTGAGCGCATCGTGTGCGTCATGACCGACGGTCAGATAGTAATCGCCCGCATCGAGCACATAGGTGCCTGCGCCATAGACGTCATAGGAGGCGAAGAGTGTCTTTTCGACGCTGACGGTGACCGTCTCGCTCTTCCCGGGGGCGATGGGCCCCGTCTTGGCAAAACCCGCAAGTTCGATGGCGGGCACTTCCATGCCGTGGAGAACGGCATAGTCGGTATAGGGCTTCTGGAGATAGATCTCGACCGTTTCCTTGCCCGTATACGTGTCCCCCTCGTTGGTGACCGTCACGGAGACATCGTAGGCGCTGCCGTCCGCATTGGGCCGGACGGAGAATGCGCTGTACGAAAATTCGGTGTAGGAGAGACCGCTCCCGAAGGGACAGGCCATGACGTCCTCATAGACGTAATTCCCGACGCCGGGACGGCCTTCCACGACATCCGCATAGCGGGTCTCGTAGTAGCGGTAGCCGACGTAGATCCCCTCGACGTAGACGCCGTAAAAGCTCTGCGTATTGTTGAGCCGTTCGTCCGTCCAACGGTTGGAGAACACCGTCCTGTCGTTGAGGCACCATGATGCCATGGCGGGGGTCGCGAGATTATCCTTGACAAAGGTATCGGTCAGTCTGCCGGAGGGCACGATCTTGCCGACAAGAGCGTCTGCGACCGCGTAGGTGCCTACCATGCCCACGTTTCCGATCCACATGCAGGCGTCAACTTCGATGTCGTCCGCATAGAGGAAGTCGAGTTCGATGGGTTGGGAACCGTTGAGAAGGACGATGACCGAGTCAAAGGTCGTACCCTTTAAGAGCGTGAGCCGACGGAGGAGATCCTTCTCCTCGGGGGATAGGGAGAGGTAGTTCCCGTTTTCGCCGTCGCTGCCCGTCACGTTGACGTCCGAGCCCTCGGTGCTGTCACGCGAGATGACCACGATGGCCGCATCGCCGTAGGCCGCGAAGGAGCTGCGGACGCCCGCATAGGCGCTCCACGGCGCTTCGTTGATGTAATATGTCTGAATGTTGGTGGCGGGGTCGAGCTTTTTGGTCCCGCCGTAGGACGCGCCCGCACCCGTCTTGTAAAACTCGGTGAGGGAAGGATTGGCCGTGACGCCCGCCTTTTCGAGGGCTTCGGCGAGAGTGGGGATGCCCGCTTCGCTGGTGAAGCCGCGCATGCCCTGTACGCTTGCGTTGATGTTGACGGAGCCCGTTCCGAAGAGGCTCACCTTGAGATCCTCGCCCTTGAGCGGCAAGGCGCCGTTGTTGGTGAGGAGCACGAGACCCTCGCCTTCGAGATTATAGCCCACCTGTTCGAAGTACGCGCGGATCTCTTCCGTCGTCTTGTAGTCGGCTTCCGGCGTGACGACTTTTTCGTCCTCGCCGCCGTCCTCGACCTGTACGAATTTGTCGAGGCGGAAGAATTGGTTGAGTACGGCTTCGCGCTCGTACGCGACACCCATGACCGAGATGGAGATCATGAGAAGCGACGCAAATACGACGGAGAGCACCATCCAAAGTTTTTTGGAAAACAGTTTCATCTTGTTACCTCCCCTTTCAGGCAGCCGCCTCGGTGGCGGGCTTCATGAGAATCGCGGAAACGAGGCCGAGGATCATGGAGACGAGCGATGCGGCGATCCCGACTACGAGCGAGACGGGGATCGTAGACCCGTCCACGTTGTAGAAGATGTTTCCGAGCAGGTTGAGCTGCGAGGTGATGTAGTTGACGGCGCCGAACAGGCCGAATACGAACTGTCCGAACAGGACGTAGCGGAAGGGCTTCACGAGCGAGAAGAGCCCCAGCGCTGCGGCGACGCCCAGTCCGATAAAGACACGGTTCGAGTAGTTGGGGTCGAACTGCGTACGGCCCGTGGCGATATACACGGCGAGTGCGACCACGGAGAGCACCGTGGATGCGGCGCCGAGCCAATACCATACTTTTTTGAAATAGACGGTTTTCATGGGTTCCTCCTTTTGATCATCCTCTTCTCCTGGTGTCGTACGTGATGTCGTACTTGACGTCCGCCTGCGTCTTGCCGATGTTTTCGGGGTGGCAGTGCGTCCAGCTCAGCGTCGAGGAAGAATAGATGTACATGCAGTCGATGAGCGGCGTATCGGCATTGAACGTGCCGCCGTGATCCACTTTGTTGTTGGTGATGAGGTGAATGGTGTTTTCGCCCTCATAGAGATGCAGCGTGAGCGTCATGATGTAGTTCTCGAAGGGACGCTTGTTCATGTCGCCGTTGAGGGAGGAGCCGTCGGGAAGGATGGACGTCTGCGGATAGGCGCCGACGAGGTCGAGGGTGCCGTACTGCACTCTGTACTCGCGGTCTGTGCCCTTGTTGACGACGATCTGCCACGTCTCGTCGGTGAAGTGCATGTCATAGAGGTCGGGCGTAAGGCGCAGGACGAGCACGGCGTCGGTGACCTCCACGGACGACGTGATGTCGAATTGCAGGAAGGCGCCGTTATAGTAGAGCTTGCCGACGTAGCAGCCGTTGCTCATGCCCATCTGTGCACCGTTCCCGGACACATCCTTGACGTATTGGATGAGGTCCGTTCCCTCGCAGTTGTCCGAAGAGCCCTGCCCGGGCTTCTTGTCGAGATCGGTGTATTCCGCCTCGAAGGTGTAGCCCTTGAGCCACTTGGCATAGAGTTCGACGTTCTCGCGGACGCGGGCGCTGTTGAAGTCATAGAGCTGCGTACCCGCCGCGTCGGTAGCCCAACCGTAGAAGAAGTACCCCTCGCGCGAAGGATCGTCGGGCTCCTTCGGCTTTCGGCCCGTCTTGTAGCTGTCCGACTGATAGATCGTGTCGATACCGTCGTTGAGATGGAAGCGGACGGTGAATTCGCCGCTCTGAGAAGCCGACGTCCAGCCCGCATAGACGGTGGTGTCTTCCGTGATGGGCGTCGACGTGAATGCGAAGAGCTCCGTGCAGGCCGAAGTCGTATACCAGCCCGTGAAATCGAAGCCGGTGCGGACGGGATCGTCGTCGGGTGCGGTCGCATAGCCGAGATACTTGACGGACGCCGTCGTGTCCGTTCCGCCCGTGTAGTTGGCGCTGAACGTGACCGTGAAGGTCCTGAGCTCCCACTTGGCATAGACGGTGAAGTTCTCGGAGATCTGCTCGTCGAAATGATACTCCGTCGAATAGGCGGGATCGAGATACCAACCCGCGAAGTCATATCCCGTGCGGGTGGGATCGGCGGGCTTTGCCGGCACGGTGCCGACGTCTGCCTTTACATACTCGTCGGAAGCATCCGGATAACCCATGTTGAGGGTAACGGTGGCACGGACGAGCTGCCAGCCGGCGTAGAGCGTGATGTCGCCGTCGACGGGCGTCCCGAATTCGTAGCGGTTGCGGAGCATCGCGTCGGAGAACCAGCCCGTGAAGGAATAATCCTCGCGCGAGGGAGCGTCCGGCTGCGAGACGGTCATTCCGACTTCGACGGACTCCGTCTCCGTCCTGTCCTCATAGTAGAAGAAGGTGACGGTCGCGTTCGTCTGACGCCAGCCCGCATAGAGCGTGAGATTGTCCTCGACGGCCTTGCCGAAGTCGTACTCCTGCGTTGCGGCGGCGTTGGTGAACCAGCCCGTAAACTCGTAGTTTTCGCGGACGGGCTCGGGCGAGGGACGGGCGATCGTCCCGCCGACGTCGACCGTCTGCGTCTTGTCGGCTTCGCCGTTCCCATAGACAAAGGTGACGGTGGCCCGCGTCATGCCCCACTTGGCAAAGAGACGAAGATCTCCCTTTACGGGATCGTCGAAGGAGTAGGCGCGTAGGCCGAGATAGTCAAGGTACCATCCGCGAAAAACGTAACCGTCTCTCTCGGGCTTGGTTGGCTCCTCCACGGTCTCTCCGTCCTGTACGATCACCTGCGTCGCCGCAGGTGCGCCTGCATAGTTCTCGCTGAACGTGACCTTGTAGCCGTCGCTCGATTTGGGCGGATCGCAAGCTGCGAATGCACAGATGAGCGCCGCAAGAAGGGCGAAAACGAGAAGATATCTGCATTTCCTCATGTTTGTTCCTCCTGTAAATTTTTTTCGCACGGAGATAATTTTCTCATGCTGAGCAAAGCGGCGGAGCATGCTCCGCCGCTTTGCTCAGCCGAGCGAAACGGGAAAATCCCGGCGGACGGACAAGCCGTCCGCCGGAACCTCTCCGATCATCTCATTCCGAGACGGAAGAGACGCTTACTTTTCGTTCTTCTTGCGAAGGACAAGGAAGGCACCGCCGAGCACCGTCACAGCCGCGACTGCCGCCGCACCGAGCCCGATGACGCCGCCGCAGCCCTTGGCTGCTTCGCCGGCAGGGCCCTGCGGACCGACTTCGCCTTGCTCGCCCTTTTCGCCTTGCTCACCCTTGTCGCCCTTAGCGCCGTTTTCGCCGACGACTTTGCCGAGATCGGCAGTCGTGTTGTCGGAATAGGTGACAACGAGGTGGCCCTCGGCGTCGATCTCGAACTTCGTCACGGTCTTGCCGGCCGCGCTCACAACGTCCTTCCACTCCGTACCTTCCTTGTACTGGAGCTTGCCGCCCTCGATCCGGAATTCGACTTCCGCGGGCTGTGCAGAGGCTTCGCCCTCCGCGATGACAAACTCGATGTCGTACTCGAATTCGGCCGTGGTGGTCGTAGGCCTAGACCCGGAGGTCGTATTCGTTGCGGTCGCGATCAAAGTGACGGTGAAGGTGCCGGCCTGTTCGGGCGTACCCTCGATCTCGCCGTCCTCGCTGAGCGTGAGACCTGCGGGAAGCGTGCTGCCCGCCTTCAAGGCATACTTCACGCCCTGGTTGTAGGCGGACTCAAGCGATGTGCTCGCTTCGATGGCTGCGTAGAACTCTTCGCCGACCTTGCCCGCGGTCTCATCGATGGTGAAGGCGGAGGCAACGGTGATGTTGACGCGGCGGGTAGCCGTCACATAGTTGTCCGCTCTGACCTGAACGGTGACGTTGTACGCACCGGCCTTGGCACGGGTCGTGCCGGAGATCGTGCCGTCCGCACCGAGAGTGAGGCCCTGAGGAAGGGTCCCGCTCTGAATGACGTACTCGACCTTTTCCGCATCGAATTCGCCTGCAACGGTGAGGCCTTCGTCCGCCGCCTTGCCCTGCTCGACTTCGATCGTTGCGGGGGTCGCTGCCCACTCTGCAGTCGTGATGCCGTTCTTGTTCATGGCGCTGTTGGCGTGCGCATAGAGGAACGTCATGGCGCACTTTCTCGTGACATACCACTGCACCTTGCTCTCGGCGTCGCCGAGCTTGACGCCGCCCTTTCCTTCGTTGAGGGCCGCGTCCCACGTTCCGGACATCGCGCTGGAGTCGATGGAGTCCGTTCCCGCACGGACGAGGAGATCGAGCGGCGAGCAGTTCCGCATGCCGTTCCAGTTATCGGTCGTATGGGAAAGCGTCTTGCAGCCCCACTCGTCCTTGAACATCTTGGTGGTGATATTGTAGTTGACGTTGATGCTGACGCGGCCCGCTCTTGCGAAGGCGCCCATTTCACCCATGGACTGACCTTCCTGCGCGCACATCTGGAAGGACTTGTAGTAGATCTCGCGGATGGCCTGCTCGGAGACCCATGCAAAGAGGTTGAGACCGTTGCGGTTGGTCTCCTGATCGTTGAGGGCGCAGTGCTTCATGTAGGAGACAAGGCCTCTCGAGTTGGCGCCGAGCATTTCGGCTGCGCTGATGTAGCCGCCGAGGATGCCGTCTTCGGAGGTGTACTCAAAGACACGGCCGCCGAAGGGCGAACGGTGCGTATTCACGGAGCCGCCCCACCATGCGTTGTTGCCCGAAAGCAGTGCAAGGTTGCCGATCATGATGCCCTTCTTGTTGGAGAGCTCGATGTTCCACGTTGCGGCGAGGATGCAGTTGCAGGTGAAGTTGAAGGTGTTCGCATAGTTCCATGCGCTGTCCTGACCCGCAAGGGCGTTCATGCCGATGCCGTCGTGCGTCCGTTTCTGGAGCTGGCCGACGAGGTCCATGAGGTCCTTCCATGTAAGGGTGTTCAGGAAGATCTCCCAAGCCTCGGCTTCGGTCTTGCCGTTGAGGAGCGTGTTGTCGCTCTTGACGACGGTCTCGGTGTCATAGGGATCGAGGCCCGCCATCTCGGAGAGTTGGATGGGATAGGTCGCTTCGGTTGCCTGCGTCCAATCCTTCATTTCGTCGGCTGCGGCCTTTACTTCGTCCATCCAAGGGAAGTCCTCGGGACGGACGACGCCCTCGATGGTCTGGCCGTCGGCGTACTTGGTCCCCGCTGCGATTTTGATGCCGTCGTCGGCGTCTTCATCGGTGACGGTGCCGTCGGCGTCGAATTTATCCCAATACTTGAGGGACTGATACATGGCCTTGGTCATGGTGAGGTCCTTCACGGTGGGAGCCTTGGGGAACGTTCCCTCAAAGTCGGCACGGGACATGAGCACTTCGTTCGCGGTCTTGTCGGCGTTGAACTGATATGCAACGCCGTCGGAGTTGTCGCGAAGGGTGTAGAACATGCCGTTCTCTTTGGAGAAGAGGTTCTCGATCTCGTTGCCGCTGAAGTCGTCGAGTTGCATGTAGACGTCGTTCTTGATCGAGAAGGTGACGCCCTGATACAGATCGGATTCGGGATCTGTCCAGCCGTGCGCGTTCGACATCGCCATGAGCGTGTAGTTGCCCGCGTCGAGCTCGTAACCCTTGTTGCCGTTCTTGTTGGCGTCCGTGTAGTCATAGGAAGCCATATCCTGTGTGTTGACGGAAATGGTGAGCGTCTGCGTCTGACCCGGTTTCAAGGTCTCGGTCTTGCCGAAGCCGACGAGTTTGACGTGCGCCTTTTCCACCTCGTTCTTGGTGTAAGGAGCCTGCACATAGACCTCCACGGTCTGCTTGCCGGCAACGGAACCCGTGTTGGTGACGTCGACCGTGACGGTGAGGTTCTTGACCTTGGCGGGTTTGCCCGTCTTGGAAGCCCAATCGGCGCCGTCGATCTCCTTCGCATTGACGATCTCCTCCCCGCCGTTCTCCTGCACCTTCATGTTCTTGATGGAGAAGGTGGTGTACGAGAGGCCGTAACCGAAGGGATAGACGACCGCGCTGTCGTACCACGCGTTGCCGGAGGCCGACTGCGTCTGATTCATCTCATAGGCGCGGGTCTCATAGTAACGGTACCCGACGTAGATGTCCTCTTCGTAGTCGATGCCGAAATACGCGGAGGTATCGCCCGAGAAGCCGGCATTGCCGCCCGAACCCTCGGCCGGGCGCTCTTTTCCGTCTACGCTGTAGCGGATGCTGCTGCCGACCTGATGGTTGTTGATGGCGTTGTACCATGTGGGATCGGCCGTGAAGTCCTTATACCACGTGTCGACGGTCCTGCCGGAAGGATTGACCTTGCCCGAAAGGATGCGGGCTGCGGCGATCGTTCCCACCTGACCGGGACGGCCGATCCAAAGGATGCCGTCAACCATTTCGTCATGCTCGAGATTGTACATCTCGAAGATCTCCGAGGAGTTGATGACGTAGATGATCTTCTTGAAGCCCTGATTCTTGACGTACTTGAGCAGTTCGACCTCGCTGTCCGTCATCTGCAGGAAGTGCTTGTACTCTTTGCCGTTTTCATCGGGGTTGATGCCCTGTGCATCGAGCTTGGTGTAGCCCGCGTGCTTCCAGCCGTTGACGTTCTCGGTCTCGTCCTTTGCCTCTTCCGAGGTCACGGTCGGCTGGTCGCTGCCTTCGCCGCCGCCTCTTCCGAGTACGACGATGGCCGCATCACGGTACATCGCATAAGAGTTTTCGACCCCTTTGTCGAAATCCGTGGTCTCGGACCCGAACGTGGTGCCTCTCGACGCATAGAAGGCGCGAAGGGAAGGATTGACCTTGAAGCCCTCGCCTTCGAGCGCATCGAGGAGCGAGTAGTTGTTTGCGGAATTGTCGCCGTAGTTGGACGCGCTGCTGCCCGCCAGCCCGTCCGACGAAACGCCGAACACGCTGACGAACTCACTGCCCGTCATGGGGAGCGCATTGTTCTTGTTTTTAAGAAGCGTATCGCCCTCCGATGCGATCTGGACAGCGAGATCGGCCGCCGCCGCCTGTGCGTCTGCAAGCGTGTTGAAATCGGTGTAGTACTTCCCGTCGGAAGCGACGCCGTACGCGCTCGCAGATGCCTGCAAGGGGCCCGCAGCGGGCGCTCCGACGAGCGCTGCGCACAAGCCCAAAGCAATCGTTGCATTCAACAACTTCTTGCTCGTCTTTGCATTTGCCATAGTGTTCCTCCTTAAAAAATATTTTTTATATAGACCGCCGATGACGGTTTATACCGGTTTGAAGTCCCGGGGCGAGAGCCCGGGAGCCGAAGCCTCAACCCGGGACTATGCTCCGCTATGCGTCCCGTTCGGGCGTGAGCGTGAAGCGGAGGAAGTCGGTCTTTCCCGCCGTCTCAAAGGTGAAGAAGAGCGCATGCTTGCCCGCGGGGAGGGCGATCCTTGCGGAGGCGTCCCGCCAATCCTTGGAAGCGTCCAATGCGATGTAGCCGAGCGGCGTGCCGGAAAGAGCGGTCGAAACGGCGACTCTTCCGCCCGCTCCGCGCGTCGTAATGCGGACATGGGTTGGTCCGAGAAGGTCAAAATACTTGAATCCCGCGACGGAGCCGCTCTGCAGATTTCGGATGCACTGCTTGCTCCTTTCGTACTCTTCGACGGAGGGATGCGCGCTGTACTTGTGTTTGGAGAAGGGCCCGTACGCGCACTTCACGGCGCCCGCGGTGCTCTTTAAGTTGCAGGCGATATAGGCGGGATAGGTCCCCTCGCCCCGCAGCGGACCGCCGTTGAGACCGCAGCTCGTCATCTCCGTCATGGGAATGCTTCCGTCCGGGAGGATCTCGATCTCTTCGGCACAGCCTTGACGGCACTGCTCGGTCTTGGACGTCTGACGGTGATAGAACACATACCACTTGTCCCCCACACCGACGAGAGAGCCGTGATTGTTGCCCCAATAGTTGAGCGCGTCCTCTTCCTTCCGTCCCCGGTAGCCGATGTCGCCGTTCGAGACGATGGTCCCGCCATAGCGGAACCCGCCGTCCGGCCGGTCGGAGACCGCGTATGCGAGTTCATGGCTGAGACGGGAAGAATAGATAAAGTAGTATTTTTCGCCGATTTTTCTCATGGAAGAGGCCTCGTACATCTCGTGCCCTTCAAAACCCGTTCCCGCAGAGTTCTTATAGCCCGGGATGAGCATCTGCGGGCGGCCGCGGACGGTCTTCATGTCCCGTTCGAGGTGAACGACCTGTCCTCCCGTTCCGTCGCAGTTGCGGATCCCCCTGGTCGTGCGGAGCATCTTTCGCAAGTCCTCGTTGGCGGAATACCCCGAATAGAGATAGACTTCGCCGTCGTCGTCGACAAAGATCGCGGGGTCAAAGCACATGATGTCCTCCTTCCCCTTTCCGTAATGCGTACCGTCGGGATAAGCCACATAGCCGTAGAACACAAAGGGTCCGTCGGGAGCGTCGGATACGAGAACGCAGATCTCGTTGACGAAATTGTAGGAGAAATAGAAATAATATCTCCCGTCGACGCCCCTTGCACAGTCGGGCGCCCACATGCAGTGCGCTCCGAACGGGTTGTGCTTCCCCTTTCTCGGATACGCCACGCCGCGCACCGTCCAATCGCTCGGATCGTCGAGCGGCGCCGACCAGACATAGTAGTCGCCCGGGCAATAGCGGGAAGAGCCGTACCGGTCGTGGCTGGCATAGATGTACAGCCGGTCGCCGAATACGTGCGGCTCGCCGTCGGGGAAATATTCGCCCTCCGGAAGATACGGATTGAATGCCTGATGCTTCATGCTTTCCCTCCCTTTGTGTGCTCTCACATTATAGCTTTTCCCAAAAATTTTACAAGAGGTTACTCCTAAATTAAGATGTACACGCCTAAACTAACATGAATAGAGATTTTTTGCCAAAATGGGCGGATCCCCTCTCTTGCATATCCGGCAAGAGAGGCCGAAATGCGGAGGAGACAATAAATTTTTTTCAAAACACGGACGAAACTCGTTGACAATCGGCGCGAAATCCGATATAATGGGGACAGTAACGATTTAGGTGCCGCGGGATCGGCCTGCGGCGAGACAAAAAGTACCAATGCGGGGGTATAGCTCAGTTGGTAGAGCGCTTGAATGGCATTCAAGAGGTCACGTGTTCGACTCACGCTATCTCCACCACGAAAGGACGGCAAAGCCGTCTTTTTTCGTGTGGAGATAACATAGAGGAAAAAACGTGCGTGTTCGAACGACCGAGGCTTCTGTTGCAGTCCAAGGTCGTCACGAGCGGCGTAGCCGCGAAGTACTCACGCTTCCACCAAATCAAAATAAAGAAATTAAATGGCTAAATTTCAATCTCACGGAGAAACCTTATGAAACAAAAAATCAGCGGCGACGGAATGGACTTTCTTACAAGCGTTTCTTTCCACGATGCAAAACTCGTCGATGTGCGCTACAACGAAAAATATGGGAAAGATTGCCTTTCGCTCCTTGTCAATTTTAAGACTGCGTTAGCCCCGCCCGCGGGCGGAAATTTCTATGAAATCTCGTTTTTGGACGGGAAATTGATTCAAAAGCCAAAGCGAATGAAAGACTGTTATATCCTCTCGCTCGACTGCTTTTCCGCAGAGCAATTTATGCGCACCCGAATCGAATTGGAGTATTTTGCGGGCGGCGAAGCACGCCATGATGTTTTAGAAATCGAATTCTCCGACGTGAAAGTTTTCAAAGTAAAATAATATAGAACAGCCCGCCGAGGGATTCTCCCCTCGGCGGACTTTTAATATAGAAAAACCGCCGACGGAGCGTAATGCTCTGTCGGCGGCTGCCGTATGACCCGGGCTTATCCTCACGGAAAAAGGAGAGTCCGACGGATGCGGCGAATTTTTCGGAGAAATACGGACAGACGCTTGCATTTTGGGACAGAATTGATTATAATAGATGAAAAACTCCGGGGGACGTCCCCCATCGTATGCTGAAAAATTATGGAAAAAGAGTTCAGAACGGAGAGCGACTCGGTAGGCGAGCTCTCCGTTGACAGCGCCGCCTACTACGGGATCCAGACGCTTCGCGCCAAGGAAAATTTCGAGATCACGGGGACACGGCTCAATTCCGCGTTTGTGCGGAACGTCGTCCTCATCAAAAAAGCCGCCGCCATCGTCAACAAGTCCTACGGCTTGCTCGACGCACAGAAGGCAGACGCCATCATCGCCGCATGCGACGAGATCTTGCACGGAAAACATCGCAAGGACTTTATCGTGGACGCCGTGCAGGGCGGGGCGGGGACTTCGGCCAATATGAACGTCAACGAGGTCATCGCCAACATCGCCATCGAACGGCTCGGCGGCAAGAAGGGCGATTACTCGATCATCAGTCCCAACGACCATGTGAACATGGAGCAGTCCACCAACGACGTCATTCCCACGGCGGGAAAATTGACGGTGCTCTCCCTCGCCGCGCCCCTTCTCACCGAGCTCGACCGCCTGTACGCCGCCCTCATGAAGAAGGCGGAGGAATTCGACGGCATTCTGAAGATGGGCCGTACGCAGTTGCAGGACGCCGTTCCCATGCGTCTCGGGCAGGCCTTTCATGCGTTTGCGACCTCCGTTCTTCGCTCCAAGGAGCGGATCGAGGGATCGCTCTCCGAAATGCGCACCATCAACATGGGTGCCACGGCCATCGGCACGGCCATCAACGCGCGCGAGGCGTATTTTACGCACATCACGGAGGAGCTCTCCCTGCTTTCGGGAGAACCTCTGCGGCGGGCGGACGACCTCTTTGACGGCACCCAGAACGTGGACGGGTTTGCGGCCGTCTCGGGGACGCTCAAGGCGCTTGCCGTCAACCTCTCCAAGATGTCGAACGACCTCAGGCTGATGTCGAGCGGTCCGAGGACGGGCCTCGGCGAGATCATTCTTCCCGCCAAGCAGAACGGATCGTCCATCATGCCGGGAAAGATCAATCCCGTCATTCCCGAAGTCGTCAATCAGGTGGCCTTTCTCGTGATCGGCCACGACGTCACGGTCACGATGGCGGCCGAGGCGGGCCAGCTCGAACTCAACGCCTTCGAGCCCGTCATCTTTTACCAACTCTTTGAATCGCTGCGCGCCCTGACGGGAGCGGTCAAAACGCTCTCCGAGAACTGCATCGTGGGGATCACGGCAAACCGCGAGCGCTGTGCCGAATGGGTCAACCGCAGTGTGGGCATCGTGACCGCGCTCAACCCCTATATCGGGTACCGCAAGGCCGCGGAGATCGCAAAGGAATCCCTCAAGACGGGCGAGCCTGTTCGTTCCATCGTGCTGCGGGAGGGACTTATGGACGAAAAAACGCTCGACGAAGTGATGGATCCCCTTCTGCTCACCGAGCCCTGCCGCGGACGGCTGTAACAAGCGATTCGGGGGAAAATCCCCCTACCATGTCCGGGGAAGAACTGAAAAAATAACAAAAAAGGACGGGTTTCCATGGGAGAC
Organism: uncultured Clostridia bacterium; assembly: GCA_947627015.1. Classification (GTDB taxonomy): domain Bacteria; phylum Bacillota; class Clostridia; order Christensenellales; family Borkfalkiaceae; genus Gallimonas. The sequence goes on from CANQUL010000019.1 coordinate 12,893, forward strand.
CCGCCCTTTTTTCATTCAGTTTGTATGGTCCATGACCCAGTAGCCGCCCTCGTGCTGCAGAGGCGGGAACCGCATGCCCTTTTCGAGATAGGTCACATCATTGTCACGGCTGTCGCCGTTTGCGTCGTACGCCTTGTAATTGCAGGACATGGGTACGACTTCGCCGGATCTGAATTTTTGCATTTCGATTACCTCCGTACCCATACTTTGCGCAGTCAAAGTGCATTTTATGCGCACCCATATGGGGAAATCGGAGAATCGAGCGAAATCACTTGCGGCATGTGCGGATGACTGTGCCGCCCGTCAGGACGATCATCTTGACCGCCTCGAGGGAGAAGTCGTCTCCCTCGACGGTGAGCGCCTTGCCGAGCCTGCCGCGCGCGAGCACCTTGATGTAGGTGGCCTTTTTGCTGATGTACGGCACGCGCTTTTTGAGTGCTTCGAGGTTGACGGTCTCGCCGTCCTCGAAGAATTCGCCGAGCGTATCGACATTGACAATGACCGACTTGGACTTGTTGGCGATCCTTTTGCTCTCGACGATGAGCTTTTTGGCTGCAGAGTCGGTCATGAGGGCATTGACTTCGGAAGCAGCGACCTCCTCACGGACGGGCGCCGCAGACGGTTCCTCGGCAGATTCTTGGACGGGTTCCCCGGTGAGTTCCTGAACGGGCTCCTCAATCGGCTGTTCAATGGGCTCCTCGACAGATTCTTGGACGGACTCGATGTGCTCCGTTGCAGGTGTCTCCGGCTCCTCTGCGGGCTCCTCGGCTTCTATGAACAGCGGCTCGATGATAGGTTCGATCTCTTCGGGCTGTTCGATAGGTTCCTCGACGGGTTCGATCTCTTCGGGCTGATCGATGGGTTCCTCAGCCAGTTCGATCTCTTCGGGCTGTTCGATAGGTTCCTCGACGGGTTCGATCTCATCGGACTGTTCGATGGGTTCCTCAACCGGCTCGATCTCATCGGGCTCCTTCGGCTCCTCTATGGACGTTTCCTCCGGCTCGATGAACAGCGGCTCGATGATGGGCTCCTCGGTGGGCTGTTCTGTGGGCTGTTCTGTGGGATATTCTGTGGGCTCGACTTCCTCGGGCATTTCCGCGCGCGCTTCTTCCATAAATTCCTCTGCGGGCGCGGGAAGCTCTTCCGTTTGATCGTCCGAAATCGCGCTTTCGAGCACGGCATCCTCGGACATGGTGGGCTCCTCTTCGGTTTGAGGTGCCTCTTCGGATTGAAGTTCCACTTCGGGCTCTTGGACAGGTTCCGATTGCTCGGGCCCCGCCGTCTCGGCGGGCGCGGCCGCGACGAGACCCTGATCGCGCAGCATCTCTACCACGCGCATGGCGACCTTGTCCTCAAAGGACGGATCGCTCTCGGACGCGGCGCTCTCCTCGGGCTCTTCGGGAGCTTCCTCGACGGACGTCTCGGCAGATTCCCCGACAGGTTCCCCGACAGTCTCTTCGGGAGATTCTTGGACGGGTTCTTGGGGAGCCTCTTCAACGGGCTGCTCAACGGATTCTTCGACAGGCGTTTCGATAGATTCTTCGACGGGCCCCTCGGACGGCAGAAGTTCGGGCTCCTCGTTCTCCTCGGGCTCCGTTTGCCAATTCAGGATGGGCAGCGAGGCGAAGTCCTCTGCGGGCACATCTTCCGTCGGTGCGGGCGCTTCGGCCGGCTCCGTTTCTTCCTCGAAGACGGGGATCGCGTCGAGGAAGGAGAGCTGCTCGGCCTCGTCGGCCGTTTCCTCGTCCGCTGTCACCTCCTCGGAAGGTTCGGCTTCTTGGGGCTCGTCAAAGAGCGAGAGCTGCATCTCGTCCGGGGCGGAATCGGGGAATTCCTCGGGCTCGACATTGTCCGACGCTTCGAAATCGGCTTCCTCGTTCGGCGTCGCGGGAATGGCGTCGCCGAGAAGGTCCTTGCCCTCTTCGTAGGTCGGGCACGCGTCATTCATTGCGTCGGACGCGCCTTCCTCTGTTTCTATGAAATCGGTCTCCCCGGCGGGATCATTGCGATCGGAAGAATCATTGCCCTCGGCGGGATTTCTCTCCTCGGCAAGAGGTTTTTCGGTGGGCTCCTCCTCGGACATGGTACCCTCTTCGGACTCCATAGGCTCTTCGTTGGTTTCTGCCTCGGCTGCTTCTTCGGACTCCTCCTCGGGCGCTTCTTCGGCTTCCTCTGCGGGCTTGCGCTCGGGATAGCAGGTATCCTCGAGCCACTGCACCACGCCGTCGATCGTATCGGGGATGTTGCTCTCCCCTTCCGGTTCGCTGTCCGACCCGAAGAAGAAGTAGTACTCCCTCTCGGTCTCCTTGCCTCCTTGCCCGTCGGCTTCGCTCTGTTCGCCTTGGGCCCCGTCTGCGATCTCGACGCCCGTCTCTTCAACCGTATCGGCCGCATCGGCTGCGTTCGCTTCTTCGCCGCCTTCGTCCTCTTCATGCAACTCCTCGGCACGGCTCTTTCCGGCCTTCGCCTGCGCGGACGACCGATCGAGGACGAGAAGGGTCACGATCGCTGCGGCCGCGAGGACGATGAGCACCCCAAGGACGATGGAGACGACGACGGTCCCGCTCGGGATAAGGATGGTGAGAAGGACGGGCAGGCCGAAGGAGGCAAGCGACTCGCTCTGCCGTTCATTGCGGCGGTTTACAAGTTTGTGAGAAAGATACAGGATGACGGCGAGCTCGATGAGGAGCACAAAGACGAGTACGCAGATGAGCCACCACAGGTTGAGTTCGACTTCGCCGAGGATCTGGAATTCGGAGAAGTGCGCCGTCTTGAACACGAGGAATTCGCCCTCCACGCTCGTCTCAAAGACCTCGAGTTTTCCGTCTGAGGTAAAGCCGACGAGCTGGGGCAAGATCGCCTTTTTGAGTGCGGGTGTGAGGAGGATCTTTACGGTGTATTCGCCCTTCCATTGGGCCACGTTTTCGAGCTCGATCGAGAGAGCAACTTTGACTTCCTTGTCGCCGACGAGCTTTTTCATCAGCTCGAGACCGAGGCTTCCCACAAGATCGCCCTTCCGCACCGCCTCATGAACTTTGACCGTGAGATTTTCGGTCAGAACGGAGATTTTGAGAACGGCGTTTCCGGGCATGCCCCCCTCGTTTTCGACGATACCGTAGAAATCGTCCTCGGGATGACCCTCTTCGTAAGCGCCGCTTCCATCTCCCTTGAGCCCCTTGGCGACGGCAATGACGGGCGCGGTCGCAAGCGACGCCCGGGCATCGCGGAGAAGCGTGTCGAGCTCGGTCTCGGCCTGCGCGTATGCGGCCTCACGGTCGGCGCCTTCTGCTGCCTCGACGGCGAGAATTTTCGCCTTCGCAGTCTCATAAATGGTCTCGAGATTGTCGAGGCCCGCATCACTGTAACGGACGGACGAATCGGCAAGACGGGCATCGTAAGCCGCTTTGAGCGCACCGAGGCGCGACTCCTGTGTAAGCGCAACGCGCACGCCGAGCTGTGCGTCCTCGAGGATGTTTCCGAGCGCCGCACACTGTGTATTGAAATAATCGGCCTCCCGCTCCGCCGTCGCGGACAGGTATTCGAGTTCCTCGGCCCGTGCCGTATGCGTTTCTTTGCACGACGATACGAGTTCGCTGTCCGAATCGGAAGAGAGCGCCCCGATGTCCGCGATTGTCTTTTCGCGGAGGGCCTCGAACCGAGCCTTTTCGAGCTCATCGGTGAGGCGGGCGCCGAAGTCAGCGTAACCGCCCTTCATGCTCTCGTCGAGATAGCTCCGGACCCCCTCGTCGGTCAAGGCGTCATAGGCCTTCTTTGCGGCCACAAGAGCATCGGCATCCGAGGGAGTCAGCGCGTCAAAAGCCTTATCGGGATAGGAGGAGGCATTCAGAAGCCGTTCCCCCTGCGCGGCAGTGCGCAGTTCGGCGAGCAGTCCGTATGTCGTTTGAAGGGCCGTGTCGGGAGCGCTTTCCCGGACGGCTTCGGAAATTTGCGTGCGGGCAGTCTCGGCAAGCGTCTGCACCGATTGGGGATCGTTTTCCTTCCGGATATCGGAAAGGACAGCGTCCGCATAGAAGAGGATGAGGGTGCGCACCGTCTCCGTTGCGGCATCCGCATCGCTGTCCGGAAGGGCCTCGGCAAGGGCGTCCGCCTTCTCCTTTACCGCCGTCTTTATGCTGCTCTCGCCGAGCTCGCGCGCCATATCTTGGGAAAAGATCTCCACGACATCCGCGGCAAGGGATCGGAGCGCGGCCTCTGCCGCCGCGTCGGACGGAAGGATGGGCCCTTCGTCCGGGATCGCCTCCGCTGCGGCGTTCAGACGCTGCGTAAGGGCCTCGGCGAGAGCGGTATCATCTTCGGCGGGAGTGTAACGGCCGATGACCCTTTGGGCATACAGAGTGAGCAGTTCATGCTCTTTTGCAAGGAGGATCGCGAGCATGGATGCCTCGTCGGCGCTGTCAATGGCGGAATCGGCACCGGAGATCACCGATGCGAAGTCCGTATCGAGTCCCGTCTCGCGCGCCTTGAGAATACCCGCATAGCGGTCGAGAGCGGCCTTGGTGAGTGCGCGCATTCCAGTGAGGGCGGCCTCTGCGCGCTTGCCTTTTTCGGCGGCATCGATGGTTTCAAGCGCCGTTTGAAGCTGCTTTGCAAGCTCATCCGTCAGCCCTTCGGCCGTGCAGAGTGCGTCGGAATAGGCGGTGAGCGCCGCCTTTTGGACTGCGGCCTCGGCAAAGCCGTCCGCCTCGGCTTCCAATCCGGCGAGCGCGGCGTCGTCGGGGCTCTTGGCGTCGGGTCCCTTCTCGAAGACAAGCGAATTCAGCCGCGTTTCGGCCTCTTCGCGATAGGCTCCCGCCTCCGCGAGACCGTCCATTGCATAGCTGCGGTAAAGGGACAGGAGCGCCTCGAACATCGCCTCCCCGATCGCACCGTCCGTCTCGGAAGTGTCGATGGCGCCGTACTCCGCCGTACGGCCGAGCACCGTCGCATAGCCGTCGGCAACCGCCTTGGCGTAGGCCTTGCGGATGGTCAAACAGTGCGCACGCGCGACGGCAAGGCTTCCCGTCCCATCCGCATTGACGGCATCCTTGGCCGCACGGACTGCCGCTTGGACCGCGACGGTGACGGCGTCCTTCTTCATCTCCGCAAGATGCGATTTCGTGTAGGATGCGATCTCTTCGGAAAGGGCGCTTTCGAGGGCGGCGATCTCAGAAAGTCCGATCGTATCCTCGATGGAATCCTTTGCTTGGGCGACGATCTTATCGAGTTCTGCGAGCACGGATTCCATGTATTCTGTGGACAAGGGGTCGGAATTTTTGCCGCTTTCGGAAAATTGTTCGTACGAATCGGCTGCCGCGTTTGCCTGCTCTTTCTTCTCGGTGCGGATGGCCGCAAGGCTGTCCGTCAAATCGCCGCTCTGGGGCTCCTGCGCGCAGTGGGAATCGATCGCCGCGAGCACTTCCGTGCGCCTTGCTTCGACTTTTGCCTTGCGCTCGTAGTCGGCGAGCTTGAGGGCAAAGGCATTATAGCCGAGCGTGTTTTCATATTCGGGCGCCTGCTCCGCAAAGTATTGCGCGAGGCCGGTGTCCTTTGCAAGCGTCTCAAAGGCCTGATAGGCCGCATCGATCTCCGCATCGTCGGCCCCCACTTCTTCGAAGGAACGTGCCGACGCGGGAAATTTTTCGGTAAATTCTTCATAGACGAGGGCGGCATAGGCATCGAAGAGGTCGCTCTTTTTCTGCTCGGCGGCCGCATGCTTTTCCCCGTTGTCCCGAAGGGCGCAGACCTCGGAAAGAAGGGAGGCAAGGGTCTCCGAAAGTGCGCGGGCGTGCGCTTCATTGAGCCCGGACAGCACGCCGTCGATCGCATAGGAGAGCGTCTCGCGGTAGGCGGTGAGGAGAAGCGACGCGTCGGCATTCCAAAGGTAAGTTTCGGCGGCTTGCTCGAGTTCCGTGAGTTCGGCCGCATAGTTCTCCGTTTCGAATCCGAGCAGGGCGAGTTTGGTCTTTGCATCGTTCACGATGGCGCCGAGCGCCTCGGACAGCGGCTCATACGACGATGCGATCTCTTCGAGTGCGAGACCCGCGTAGTTCACGGTAAAGGCCAGCATGCCCCGATAGGCGGCCGCCTCTTTGAGACTGTCGAAGGGTTCCTTCTCGGACATGGTTGCCTCATCGACGGCCGCAAGGCCCTCATTCAAGGTCGCCTCGAGCGCAGCCGCAAAGCCCTCTGCGGGCATTCCGTCCGCCGTCTTTTGGTTGAAGTAGCTGCGAAGAGCGAGCTTCCAGACGGCGGAGAAGCGAACGGCATCCATCTGCGAGGTGAGCGCAGCGAGCAGCTCTTCGGAATACGTCCCCGCAAAGTCGACCTCCGCGAGACGATCCAAGGCCTCCGTTTCGAAGGCGGTGAGCGTCTTGTCGGCATCGGGATAGGTCTCTTCGAGGAAGGCGTGGAGCACGGCGGCCGTGAACGCCGCATAGAGATTGCGCTTGCCCTGATAGGCTGCCCCCTCTTTTTCGCCGAGCGGCGCCTGTTCCACCGCCGTAAAGGTCTGCGTGCGGGGGCCGGCGAGCGAGCTTGCGGCCGTCCCGTCACGGGCAATGAGCATCTCGTAATAGCCCTGCACTTCGAGTTTGCAGCGCGCGGTCTCCGTGATCGCATCGATCTCCGCCTCCGAACGGGCAAGCGTCTCATCGGTGAAGGGGGCCTCATAGACGACGCCTTCCACACCCGTACGGGCAGCCGAAAGGAAGGTCTCCTTCTCCGTCACGGTCTCGTATGCGGTCTCGTAGGCATCGAGAAGAAGTGCCGCCGAACGCTTGTAGAGCGAGAGCATTCCCCGATAGGCTTCGGCGGTCTTTGCGGATACCATGTCCGCACCATGGCCGTCGGAAGCAGCGCCGTCGATACTCGAATAGATGGTCTCGAGGCGCGACTCCTCCGGAACGTTTTGGGTGAATTTTTCGAAATAGGCGCGGACCTTGAGCTTGAGCTTTGCGCCCTCGTAGGCCCGTTCCACGCTGTCCTCGACGGCGTCCGCATCGCCTGCGGCGATCCCGCCGATCGCGGTTTTTTCCGCTTCGAAGAGGGCGGTAAGGCCCGCCGTCGCCTCGTACTCCGCCGCATACGTTTCGGCAAGGAGCAGGGATGCGAGCTGCTCATAGACTGCCGCCTTCCCCTCCTGCAAGATGCGTCCGAGTGCGTCCTCTTCCTCGTTGTCAAAGGCGTTGAGACGGTTCCGGAGCGTGCCGATGAGCGCATTTTTGTCCTCGCCGTCCGTGAGCATCCCGACGGACAGACGTCCGTCCGTCTGCGCGGGAAGAAGGCCCTCATAGTAGAGCTGAAGTTCGTGCTTGCTCGCCGCCTGACCGAGGATCCCGTCGATGGTGTCCTCGGCTGCGGACAGCGCTTCGTCCGAGCTCGCCGAGAGCGTCACGGCTGAGATGCGGGCAAGTTCCCCTTGATAGAGTTCCTCGAGAAGGGATGCGGGAAGCGGATCCCGGAAGAGCCCCTTGAGCCACGCGCGGGCATAACTCTGATAAATTTCGAGCATTCCGCCGAACTGCGCCGACAGGAACGCGGCAGGCATGTCCGCGAACGTTTCGCCGTCATATCCCGAAGATGAGAGCGCGGACAGGCGTACCATGACCGAATTCAGCGTTTCGGAAAGCAATTCGGGAGCGTATTCCGTCCCCTCCTTGTCCAGTGTAAGACGCTCGTAGTACGCCTGCGTCGCGATGCGGACGGTCGCCGTATCGCGGAGGCGGTAAATTTCGTCGAGCGCCGCAAGGTCCATGCCGCTCACGGACTCGATCTTGCCCCCCGCCTGCACATATTCGTTGGTGACGTCGTGGATGCGGTCGACGCGTTCGGAGGTCGTTTCGCGGCTGAGGCCGTATTTCTCGATGGAGGCCGTCTCATTGTTGACGACATCAAGTGCGGCGACGCGCCGTGCCTTGGGCATGACGTTCTCCGTCATGTACGTTTCGAGCAGTTCCTTTGCGGCTGCGGCGACGTCTGCGGGAATGATGCCCGACGAGGTAAGGCATTCGCCGAGCGCCTCGCGGATCGCGTCCTCCATTCCGTGATAGGACCGCGCGGCAACGTCGCACAGCGGGCGATAGGTCGCGGGAGAGGTGTCGATGAAAGTGTCAATCTCCGCTTCGAGCAGCTGACGGTTGTCCGACTTCCATTGGTTGACAAAGGCGAGATGCAGGGAGCCGCGGATGACGTCGAGCCATTCGAGAAGTGCAGGGAATTCTGCGATCCGCCGAAGCGATTCGTCGCCGCGGGACAGGGCGTCATAGGCCGTGAGGGCGTGCTTCATGAGTTCCACCGTCACGTCGGCGCGCACGGCGCCGCTCCCGAGAAGTTTCTGATAGGCCGAGAAGAACGCATAGCGCGCGTTGTTCTCTTCGATGGTGAGCGTGCGCTCTTCGGAAAGTTCGATGTATGCCCCGGGCAGCGTGTAGCCGTTGTCGGGACGGGGCGTGCGGGCGATGAGGGTGTACAGGGAGCCCGGTTCCAGTCCGCCGAACTTCACGATGCCCTGCTCCGCCTTCGCCCATTGGGTCACGATGTTCCCCGTTTCATCGAGAAGGGCGTATTCGTATCTGCCCTCTCCGTCCCCGCGGAACCGGATGGCGACGCCGAACGTATCGGTGTTTTCGGCATCATAGATCGCGCCGCCGGCGAGTTCACGGTCGACGGGTGCCTCCCGCTTGCCCACAAAGACCTTGCGGGCGTACTTGCCCGAGCTTTCGGGGTCCTGACCCTTTACATAGAAGGTCGCGAGCCCCTCTTCGTCGATGCCGAGATCGTTGGGGACCAGCCCGCCCGTGAAAGGCTTGCGCGCGCCCGCCGTATCGGCATATTCCGTTCCGTCGGGAGCCGTGACGGTGCCGTCGTCCCCGATGCGCACGATCTCCACCGCGGGGAACTGCCTTTCGACGCTGCCCGTCTTGACCGTCCAGTCGCCCGCATTCGTCATGCTGAGGTCGAATTCGGCCGTGTAATCCTCTCCCGAAGCCGTGAGCGGCATGCTCTTCCCGTCCATGATGAGGACGGGATCCGCGGCGGGATCGGTAAACCGTGCCGTAAAGATGAGCCGCCGGCTCTTCTCCTGCGAGACGTTGACACCCAATCCGCCGTAGCCGTATTCCTCTCCGTCCGCCGTGGCGACGGCGCGCGTATAGCGGGCCCGATAGGGATAGGCTTCGAGATAAGTCTCCGTGATCTGCGGTTCGGAGAGCGTGACGAGTTCCTCCCATTTGAGGGTGCTTGTACCCTTCCGCACGGCGACCGCCCCGTCCGGACGGTCCTCCTGCACGGCAACGTTGATGGGATTATTGTCATATCCCGTGACGTCGAGAATCGCACCGTTTTCGAGGAATACCGCTCCCGAGCCGAGAGCGGGACGGCCCTCGATCCGGATGTTCCCGGGCGTTTCGCCGCCATAGAGATAGACGGCATTCTTCCCCTCTCCGGGAACTGTGATCCTTCCGCCCGAAACGGTGACAAACGCGCCGTCCTTTGCCGCAACGGCACCCTTCTCTTCGGTCGAAACATTCTCCGTAATGAGGCCGTTTTCGAGCACAAACGAAGCGCCTTTCTCCGCGTATACGCCGGCGCCCGCGAGCGCCGTATTCCCGGAGATCGTTGCGCCGTCCAGCGTAACCGAGGCGCCCATGCCCGAAACATAGACCGCGCCGCCCAAGGATGCGGAGGAATTGTTCCGCACCGTGACGCCTTCGCCGAGCAGGAGTTCTCCCTCGGTCCGAAGGGCTGCGGTCTGCGCAGTCCCCGCACCATCTATCGTGATGTTTTTCATTGTGAGCGACGCGCCCTCCTTGACGTCGAAGAACGCGCCCGTAAACGATTCTGCCCGCACGAGGACGGCGGGAGTTTTGGCTTCGCCCCAGATGCCGTCATAGGCGATGCTACCGAGGATGACGTCGGAAGTGAGCGTGACGGTCGCGGAAATTTCTATCTCCGCTCCGGCTACGGCATAGATCTCCTTGGCTCCGCCCGTCCCCGCAGAGGCGCGGGAGAGCGCTTCGTCAAATGTCGCATATGCGCGGTAAGTAGCCCCCTCCGACACCGCAAACACACCCGTCTCTTCGGCACGGGCCTCCTCTCCTTGCGACATGGTAAGGCCGGCCGCGGCAAACAGCCCGATCGGCAAGAGAAGAAGGGGCAACGTCCATTTGATACGCTTGGAATGAGATCTCATATTTTACCTCCGATGAACGGACTCTTGAATTTTCACGCAGTCCGATCCCTTGGGACATGCTTTGATTTATTATAATATCTTTATGACAAAATGTCAAGGGGCTGAAAAAAGAAAGCGCGGCCGATTTTGAAAAATTGCTCCCTGTAAGGGAGCAAAATATGGGGGAATGACGGGGAACGGAGAGAAAAACGTCGGAATTTGCCGAAAGGCCCTCGGAGGCGTTTCCGGAAACGGAGAAGGCCCTCTCCGGGGAGTCCGGAAAAGGCCTTTGAAATTTTTTCGGGAAAGACGCAAAAATCGCTTTGCTTTTTCGGCGAGATGTGGTATAATCATCATACGCGGCTTCCCTTGCGGTCCTGTGCCCGATCGGCGGAGGGACGGGGGACGATGCCGCGACCGAATTCTCATTTTCGGGGGTATAGCTCAGTTGGTAGAGCGATGCGTTCGCAACGCATAGGTCACGTGTTCGAGTCACGCTATCTCCACCAA
>CANQUL010000020.1 GCA_947627015.1 uncultured Clostridia bacterium
CGGGTATTCCGACGTCACGAACTCCGTCCCGATCTTGTCACCGTACTGCCCGAGGAACAAGACGAGCTTGTCCCGTGCCTTTTCGTCGTCCTCCACAATGGCAATCCGCATCTGTTCCTTCATAAGAGGGCCTCCTCAGTATGATTATACATCGGCTTTCCGGTTTTGTCAACCGGTAAAAAATGACGGGATCCGGCCCTCGCGCGGGCGACGCGGGAGCATGCGGGCGCATACCATAAGAGCGATTTCCCTTGGGGCATGTCCGAAATCGGCCATGCGCTTTCAAAAAAATTTTTTTCTTTCGGAAAATTTTTCCAACAAAAAAGAGCCCGGGGGATTTCCGGACTCTTGCGGATAAAATCGGGGCCCTTTTAACGGGCGGAGAGCTCGACGAGGCGCGTGCGGATCGCCGCGAGGGCTTCTTGGGGATCGGTCAGATCGCGCACTGCGGACTCCATGGGACAGGGGCCCGTTCCCGCACGGTTGATGATCGCATCGGTGTGCGTTCGGCAGGAAACGGCAATACCATGTCCGAGAAGGACTGCTTCGGCAGGGGCAGAGAGGACCTCCGCGTACACTGTGCTTACGCCGAGGAGGACATAGAGAAAGGCTGCCGCCTTCCCCACCACCCGATCGGCAGCGGCGGCGCCTTTCCAATCCTCCGGAAGGAGGCGGAGAAGGGGCTTGACTCCCCTCTCACAGCTCACGAATTCCGAGCTGCCCCGCACCACGGCGAACGTATGGCCCTCAAGCAGGCATTTTGCGCGTTCAAGGTCAGACATTTGCCTTTTTCTCCACATAGAATACGGCGAGCGGAATGATGATCCACTGCAGGATGAGGCCGGGAAGGCCCTGATAGATGCTCACCCAGATGGTCGAGACGTCGGTCGGGAAGGCTGCCCCGGGAAGGACGGCGCCGAACACGAACACGCCCATGACGATGGCAAGCGCCCGGAGGGCTCTCCCCGCGACCTGCGCGATGAGGAGCGTTGCGATCGTGGGCAGCTTTTTGCCTTGCTTCTGCGCAAAGGCGCCCGTCGTAAAACCATAGACGGCGAGTTCGACGACCATGTACGGAAGAAGGGCAAGCGCGGGCATGGGGCGTCCCATTGCGGTCGTAAGAAGAAAACTTACGACAGGGCTCGCAGCTCCCGCGGCAAGGCCCGCCCATGTGCCGGCGAAATAGCCGACGAGGAAGATCATGAAGTGCATGGGAAGGAAGGTCGCGCCGAAGTTCGATCCGACGTTCGTGATCATGCCGATGTAGTGGAAGAGTTGCGGGATCGCCACGGCGCCGATGATGGCGAGAACGGTAGCGATCGTCTTGGTCTTTGCGGTATTGCAGACCAGCGTCCTCTTTGCGGTCTTTTGCATAATTCTGTACTCCTTTTTGGTGTGTTTTGTGCGAGCTTATCTCTATTATAGAACGGCGCACGGCCGATGTCAATTGCAATTTCTACTTTTTTGGATTGCAATTCTTCTCATTCGAACCGGCGGGCGACCTCTTTCAGAAGCCGACGGATGGGAAGGTGCTGCGGACATGCCCGCTCGCACTGCCCGCATCCGATACAGTCGGACGCCTTGCCCCGTCCCGCCGAAGTAAAGTTTTCGTAGTACACGTCGCTGTTCCAATCGCGATACCGCTTCTTCTGGTTCATGCAGGAGAAGAGGTCTGGAATGGAGATCTTTTTGGGGCACCCGTCCGTGCAATAGCGGCAGGCCGTGCATGCGATGAACTGCTCGCCCGAGAGAATGCGGCGCACTTCGTCGACGGCGGCCCGTTCCTTCGCGTCGAGGGGTTTGAACTCCTTCATAAAGGAAACGTTCTCGCGCATTTGGGAGAGATCCGACATCCCGGAGAGCACCATAAAGACGTTCTCGAAACCCGCAGCGAAGCGGATTGCATAGCTCGCGGGGCTGCCGCCACCGAGCGAAGAAAGGACCTCCTCCGCGGGGGCGGGAAGGTTGGCCAGTGTGCCGCCTTTGACGGGTTCCATAACGATGACGGGCGTACCATGTCCGAGACAGACCTCATAGCAACGCCGTGACTGCACGTTGGCGCTCTCGTAGTCGGCATAGTTGAATTGCAGCTGGACGACCTCGATCCCGGGGTTCTCCGTGAGGATCCGGTCGAGCGTTTCGGCCGAGTCGTGGAAGGAGATGCCGAAATGGCCGATCTTTCCCTCCTCTTTCAATGCGAGTGCGGTCTCATAGGCACGGCAGCGCTTGTACTTTTGGTAATTGGCCGCATTCTGCGCGTGCATCAGATAGAAGTCGAAGTACTCCACGCCGCAGCAGGCGAGCTGATGCTCGAAGAATGGACGGATATCCCCCTCCGAACGGAAGTAGTTTTCGGTGAGCTTGTCGGTGAGCACAAAGCTCTCCCGCGGGTAGCGGGCGGCAAGGCAGTCGCGGATGGACGTCTCGCTCTTTCCGCCGAGATAGCCGTGCGCGGTGTCGAAATAGTTGAACCCGTTCGCGAGAAAGGTGTCCACCATTTCGGAAAACTCGGCGCTATCGACCTCCCCCGCGCGCATGGGAAGCCGCATGCAGCCGAACCCGAACTTCTTTTTGACTTCTTCGAATGCCATAGTTCCCTCCCTGTCGTCTTTTCTGTTGTTATTATATCATATTGAACGAAGTCTGTCAAGAAAATGGCGAAAAATGCCCACTCTACCCGTAGTAGAGTGCTTTTTCGCCCCGGTAGAGCCGTGGAAAGGAACAGTGGAAGCGGTTTTTCGGATCCGAGAGGCCGAGGGGCATTCGGTAGGTTGTAAAATGAAAGCAATCGTGGTATGCTGTAAGGGAAGCGGGTCAAAAATCCCGCGGAGGCAAATCATGGAAAACTTCGAAATATTTGTGGAATCTTCGGCAAACATCCCCCAACACCTCGTAAAGGAGCGCAACATCCGCGTACTCCCCTACTACTTCACCATCGGCGGCGAAGAGAAGGCATGCTACAGAGAGGGATTCCCCTTTGAGGAGATCGCAAAGGAATTTTATAACGCAATGCGGGCCGGTCTCGAGGCAAAGACCAGCCTCATGAACGAGGCCCGGTTCGTCGAGGAGCTCACCCCCGTTCTCGAGGATGGGAAGGACGTGGTGCTTCTCACCATCGCGTCGGGCATCAGCGGGACGTACCAACAGGCCCTCTGCGCCAAGAAAACGCTCGAGGCGGCCTTCCCCGAGAGAAAGGTCTATGTCTGCGACAGTGCGAACGCTTCGCTCGGACAGGGTCTGCTTGCGCTGCGGGCTGCCGATCTCAGGGACCTCGGCGAGAGCGCCGAAGCGTGCGCGGACTGGCTCAAACGCAACGCCTTCCGCATGAACAGCTATGCGACGGTGGAGGATCTCAAATATCTCCGCCGCACGGGCAGGATCTCAATGGCGGCAGCCGTCGCGGGGAGCATCCTCGGCATCAAACCCCTCATCTGCGCGGACGGGAGCATCACGGCGCCCAAGATGGCCGTGTACGGCAAGGCACGGGGCAGGAAAAAGGCCCTCTCCGCCCTCGTCGAAGCCTTTGACAAGCATGCCGACCGTCCCGAATCGCAGACCATCGCCATTGCGCATGCCGACTGCGAGGAGGAGGCCAATGCGCTCGCCGAGACGCTCCGGGAGCACGGCGCAAACGACATCATCGTCGAGTATTACGACCTCTGCACGGGCTCGCACATCGGTCCCGGCACGGTTGCCCTCTTCTTCTTCGGGGACGACCGGAGGAGCGAGGCAGACCGCAGGGAGCAGGAAAAGGCCTTTGCGGGCAGCCCCGCCGTCAGAAAAATCTGAACCGTTTCCGACATCATTTCGGGCCGAGCGGCAAAGCACGGCCCTTTTTTACCTTTTTATTTCGCAAGACGAACAAACGCCCGCGGAAAATATCCGCGGGCGTCCGTATTGGGGAGGAGGAAGAAATGTTCCTTCGTGTAGGCGGTTATGCCTTCTTCTTGGACGAGAAGGACGCAATGATGCAGGTGAGCACGCTTACGAAGTTGGCCGCAAGGAGCGCGATGACGACTTCGAGAATGGCGCCTCTCTCGTTCATGCCGTAGATGTGGTTATACATCTCTTCGAACATGAGCGCGCGGTCGCAGATGTGGAATCCGAGCGCAAGCGAGAAGAAGAGCACGGGCAGGAGAGGTGCCCACTTCCAATCCGTGAACAGCACGAGCAGCTCGCTCAGAACGCCGAGGAGAAGCAGGATAAATACTTCGGGGGCGAACAGGTTGACGGAGGTGCTGTAAATGATGTAGGCGATCGCGGTGATGAGGCCGATGATGCCGCCCGCGAGACCGAGATAAAAACCGACAGTCTTATTCTTCAACATAATCCTATCTCCTTATTGATCCTTTTTCTTGCCGTAAGCGGAGAATGCAAAGCTTACACCGACTCCGACGATCGCAACAGCCAGAACGGCGTTGACGGCAATGACGACCGGCTGCCACCAAGGTGTGACGGAGACGACGTCGTAAGCGGAGGAGAGACCGTTCATCACGTTGGTATGTGCATAGGTGTAGTAGATGCGATGGTTGATCTCTTTGAGGTGCTCGACGATGTTGCCGTCGTCGGTCGTACGGATGGCGGTATTGATCTCCTTGGTTCTGCCCTCGGCTGCAACGCCCTCCGTGTAGCAGAACATATCCGTTCCGCCCATGATGGCGCCGACCGTGTGCATGTAGCTGTTGACACCGGCTGCGTCGGTGATGACCATACCGATGAAGCCCCACTCGCCGCGGAGGATGTCGTCCTGCACTTCGGTGTAGTGGCCGACCCAGACGGGTCCGATGCGGTTGAAGGACGTCATGACGCTCGTCGCGCCGCCCTTGGTGAAGTGGCCTTCGAAGGCACGGAGCTGGATCTCACGGAAGCCCTGCTCATTGCCGTAGGTCGAGACGCCCGTTCTCCACGATTCCTGATCGTTCGCGAAGAAGTGCTTGGGACCGACGGAAACGCCCTTGGATTCCATCATCTTGGTCTGGACGGCGCCGAGCATATAGGCAAGGTTGCCGTCTTCGCTGTAATACTCGAAGTTTCTGCCGCCGAAGGGGGTGCGGTGCGTGTCAACGCCGGGGCACCATACCTGCTGCGCGCTGTGGTTCATGATGGCGTCCTCGCCCATGAAGTAGCCGCGCTGTTTAAGCATCTGCTTGCTCCACGTGCTCGCTGCGACGCTCTGGTTGACGTATGCGTTGCCGGCAATGCCGTCGGGGCCGTCGCCGTTGCTCGTTCTGGGAGCTGCGATGCTCTCCTTCTGTGCGATACCGCCGCTGTCCATGCAGGACTCGATGAGTTCGGAAAGGGTGAGCTGGTTGATGAAGTCCGTCCAAAGCGGATCGTCATAGGCAATGCCGTACATGTCTGCGAGCTTGATGCCCTTGTTGATGCCGGTCGTGACGTTCAGCGCGGAGGGAGCGTTCGCGGGCTTCGTGTAGCCGTCGTCGCAGAGCGTTTCGATGAGCTTCTGGTTTGCGGTGATCTTGACCGAAGCGGTGGGATAGGTGCCCTTCCAATCCTTACGGGAGAGGTAGGTCACGGCGCCCTTTACATAGGTGTTGATGTCGGACTTGTCGAGGCGGTTGGTGACCGTGGAAGTAGCGGTGTGAGCGTACGTCTCTTTGTCGAGCTTGCTCTCATTCCACTTGTACACGTTCGCCGCATTGCCGGCTGCGGGTTTCCCTTCGAAGTCGTACATGCCGGTGATCGACTTGTTGGTCTCCTGCTTCTTGGCAAGGATGTTGTTGAGTGCGTCGTGGGCGTTGTCGCCGACGGCAAGGTAGTAGTCGCCTTCGCTGAGGATGTAGGTCTTGGCGTTCGTGTAGTCATAGGAGGCGAGGAAGTAGCGGTCCACTTCGACCGTGACGGTCTTGGCGTTGGCTGCACCGGGCTGGATCACATCGGTCTTTTCGAACCCGACGAGCTGAACGGCTGCCTTTTCGACGTTGTTGTCCTGCTCATACTTGCCGTAAGGGGTCTGGCCGTACACTTCGACGACGCACTTGCCGGGAACCGAACCCGTGTTCTCTACGGTGACGGGAACGAGGTAAGCGTCCTTCTCCTTGTCGTAGGTCACCTGCCCCATCGTCTGCTTGAACGTGGTGTAGGAGAGACCGTAACCGAAGGGATAGGAGACTTCTTCGGCATAGTTCCAGTTGCTTCCCTTGGAAGCCCAGATACCGACGTTGGCGTTTGCGTTGCCTTGGCCGAGGATGCAGTCCTCGTAACGGGTCTCATAGTACTTGTACCCGACGTAGATGCCTTCCTGATGGACGACGTAGTAGATGCCTTCCGCCGCGTTGTCCGCGAGGCCCTTGATGACCTCGACTCTGTTCTCATAGACGTGCTGACCGAAGTTCATGACTGCGGGCGCGGAACGGGAATCGGTCGCATAGGTGTCGACGAGACGTCCCGAAGGATTGGCCGCACCGGTGAGAAGATCGGGAACTCCGCGGAAGCCGCAGCTGTTGCCGGGGCCGCCGATCCACATGGCAGCGTCGACGCCGTAGGTGTCGAACCAGTTGACTTCGAGCGGGTTGCTCGTGTTGAGGAGGACGATCACCTTGGTGAAGGTGCCCTTATCCTTCTCTTCCTTTACGAGGGCGAGCATGTCCTTCTCGTTCTGGTCGAGTGCAAGCTCGCTGACTGCGCCGGCGCTCTCGGGGCGGACCATGTCGCTGTCGAGACCGGTGTACATGTCGTTGGATTCGCCCGCTTCACGGGAAAGCATGACGATGGCAACTTTGCCGTTCTGCACGAAGGATTCCTTCACGGTGCCGGTGTAGACGGAGACGGGCGATTCGCCGATGACTCTGCCGGAACCCGAACGCTTGGCGCTTTTGTCGCCCTTGTACGCGTCGACAAGGGTCTGGTTGTAGGTGAAGCCCTTTTCGTCGAGGGCCCCGAGGTAGTCGACGCTCGTACCGCCGCCACCGCCGCCCGAATTGGACTTGCGGTAGGGATTTACGGTAGAACGGCCGAAGAGATTGACCTTTTTGATCTCGTCACCCTTGAGCGGGAGTGCGTCGTTCTTGTTGAGAAGGAGGACGGCTCCCTCTTCTTCTTCGGTCTCGACGAATGCGGCAACGGCCTCATTCTTCTTGGCCTTTTCTTCTGCCGTGATGTTGTTGACATCCTTGGCGTAATCGCTCTTGAAATATTCGGGCTTTTCGACGTCCTTTTCGTCGACCTTGCCGTCGCCGTTCGTATCCGTGAGGTCCTCTTTCAGGACAAGTTTGCTTGTGGTGGTTCCGAGCGCGATGTTGATAAAGGGCGCATACTGGAAGAGCACGATGGAAAGGCCGAGAACGATGCACTCAAAGAAGATGAGGATCGAAGTAAGGCCCCGAAGCAGATTGGTTTTTTTCATGATTCACTTTCTCCTTTTATGCGTTTTCCAACGGGTATTTCACGTCTTGGGTGAGGACCTTGGACCACTCTTTATGCTGGATAAAGTAGTGCATCTGCCATTTTCCCGCAAGCATGTACGCGAACTGGATGTTGTTCTGCTCGTCGTACTCGAGCTCCATCTTGGTGGGCTCCTTTGCCGTCACGCCGCTTTCGACGATGGGGATCCAGATCTCGAGGCGCTCTTTTTCGGGCTTCGAGGGGTCCCAGCTCCACTTTGCGACGTTGGGCTTGCGCAATCCGCCGCCACCGCCGCCGAGCGCGATCGTGCCGTCGGCATACAGCTCGCAGCGGTCAACGCCGTTCGCGAGGATCATAATGATCTTGTCGCCGGCATTGATCACCTTGATGGCCTGCTTGAACGTGTACTCACCGTAAGTGATCGTGACTTCCTTATCTTCAAGCGCGAGCGGGCCCGTCTTGTCGATGGTGTAGTCCTTGATCTCCGTGCGGGTCCCGTCCGAATATACAGCTGTGATGACCATGCCCGTCGTGTCGAACTTCTCGCCGACGACGTATTCCGTCTTGTCGGGGGCCATCAGCATCTGCACATCGATGAGCTCCGGCGCGCCGCATCCGTACAGACACAGCATGCCGAAGGCCATGACCAGCGCCATTGCAAGTACTGCAATTGTTGCTAAATGTTTTCTCATGGTATTCCTCCGTTTTTTTTCGAAAGACGCAACGAGCAATTAGGGGTTTTTTTATGAAAGCGTTCCATGGAACGCTTTCGGGGGCCCCCGAAAGGCCTGCCGAATCTTTCAATTTTTACTCTATTCTATCATCCCGCTTCGCGGTGTTCAAGAAAATTATTACGAAACTATGGACAAATTCCGCTGTTTGTGCTATAATGAGAGCACCAATTCAGGGGAGAGTCGGAATCATGATCGTAAATCGGGAATCGCGTCATTACACGGGTGACGCACGCGCATGGGTGGGAAAGTACCGAAATCTCACCAACCTTCCGCATTGGCATTCGGATGCGGAGATCGTCTATGCGGAGCAAGGGAACGCCGTCGTCACCATCGACGGGAAAAATTTTGCCCTGTCCCGCGGCAATGCCGTCTTTATCGGGTCCTCGCTCGTCCATCAGATCCGTGCGGACGAGGGCTCACTGCTCGCCTTCTTCATCTTTGACAACTCGCTCGTCGAAAAGATCATCGGAGGGAAGCGGTTGAGTTCGCCCCTTCTCTCGCGGGATTATGACCTTCCCGCACTGCACGCCCGCATGGAGGAGGAACTCGAGGCGGGCACGCGGCTCGATGCGCTCAGCGTCAATAACCGCATCGAACGGCTCGTCATCGAGATCTTCCGCGGGGAGACTTCGCACCTCTCCGAGCGCGAAGAGAATTATATGGACGCGCGCTATAAGAGACTGCTGCGCGACATCGACGAGAACTTCTCCGACTACACCGTGACCGATGCGGCGCAGTTTCTCGCGCTCAGTGAGTCGTATTTCTCCAAGTTCTTCCGTCAGATGGCCGATATGACCTTTACGCAATACCTCAATCTCGTGCGCGCGGAGAAGGCCGTCGAGATGATCCGCAAGCACGACAAGACCATGACGGAGATCGCCATCAGCTGCGGCTTCGGGTCCATCCGGAACTTTAACCGCGTGTTCAAACACATCACGGGTTACAGTCCGCGCGACTTGCCGCCGACCTACAGTCCCTTGGACATGCACCCCACCTACGGGGTCGAACGCACCTTTGACCCGACTTCCGCGGACGCCATCCTTCTCACCGCGCAGACAAAATAAGTACATGGAAAAGGCGGCCTGCCACGGGATCCCGCGGCAGGCCGCCTTGCCGTTTTTGCGGACTTTTTCGCCTTGCGATCCTCTCTGCTACTTTGCCGTCTCCATGAGGCGGTGCAAAATGCTCTCGTCGGCGGGACAGAAGTCATACTTCGGAATGTCGGCGGGACGGATCCACTCCGCGGCCTCGTGCTCGAGCAGCGTGAGTTCCCCCGCGGCGATGCGGGCATGAAAGAGGGTGAGATGCACCGTCATATCGGGATAGGGATGGACGACTTCCATAAAGACCTCCCCCACCTCAACCGAGACGGCGAGTTCCTCGCGGCATTCGCGGCGGAGCGCCTCCTCCTTGGTCTCGCCCGCTTCCACCTTTCCGCCGACGAATTCCCACAGACGCCCGCGCGTCTTGTATGCGGGACGGCGGCAGATGAGGAATTTGTCCTCCTTCCAAATGAGCGCTGCGACGACCTCTACGATCTGTTCCATACGGTCCTTCCTCCTCTGTCCCCGCACGATGCGGGGCTTTTTCCGATTTTATCCTTACCATTATACCACATCCTTCCGCGCGGCGCAAGCAGTCCGGCAAACCTTGCGGACAAAATTTTCCAAAGTGGACAAAAATCGCTTTACAACGGGGGAGCGACGGGGTATAATGGAATCATGCGGCAAGATGTTCCTTGCATAACCATCCGAGCCGCGATTTCCGGGGGACCGGAAAGGCACCGTGCGTGCAATAAAAAACAAGGAGGCTTCGTCATGAAGCGGATCAAACACATGATGGGAGAGATCGCGGCGCTCCTCGCGTCCGTTCCTCCGCTCACCCTCGCGCTCTTTATCCTGGCTGTATTTGCCATGAACCTGCTTGCGAACAAGAGCCTCTCCCTTCCCTTCGACTGGCTCGCCCTCGACTGCGGCATTCTCGTATCGTGGGTGGCCTTTTTATGTATGGACGTGCTGACCAAGCAGTTCGGGCCCAAGGCCGCCACGCTCCTCTCGCTCATCGCCATCGGGGTGAACCTTCTCGCCTGCCTCGTCTTTTACCTCGCGAGTCTCATTCCGGGCACCTGGGGTGCGTTTTTTGACTTCGGAGAGCTCGACGTCATCAATTCGGCGCTCGACTCCACCGTGGGCGGAACGTGGTATGTGGTACTCGGCAGTACGGTTGCGTTCGTGGTGTCGGCCGTCATCAACAACTTCTCCAACTGGGGCATCGGAAAGCTCTTCCGCAAGAACCCGGACGGGGTCGTCGCCTATGTCTGCCGCACCTATCTCTCGACCGCCGTCGGACAGTTTGCGGACAACCTCATCTTTGCGTTCATCGTAAGCCATGTGTTCTTCGGATGGAGCATTGTGCAGTGTCTGACATGCGCAGCCACGGGCATGGTCGCGGAGCTCCTGTGCGAAGCGCTCTTTTCGCCGCTCGGGTACCGCATCTGCAAGCGTTGGAAGCAGCGCGGCGTGGGCGAACAATACTTTCGGTTTCTCGAAAAAACGGAGGGACCGGCATGAACGTTCTCATAAGCGGCGCAGCGGGCGGAATCGGCAAGGCGATCGCCCTCCGCTTTCTCGAACACGGACACCGCGTCATCGGAACCGATCTTGCCCCTAAGGCTATCGTCCATCCCAACTATTCACACGAGATCTTTGACATTTTTTCCGACCCCATCCCCGCTTTTTCGGGGATCGAGGTGCTCATCAACAATGCGGGCGTACAGGACAGCGGACGGGATATCGACGTTAATCTGAAGGGCACGATCCGTCTGACGGAGGCCCTCCTCGGCCCGCAGATGAAGAGCGTTGTATTTCTCGCATCGGCAAGTGCTTCGACGGGGGCCGAATTTCCCGAATACGCCGCGAGCAAGGGGGGCATGGTCGCATACATGAAGAATGTCGCCCTCCGCATGGCCGCTTGGGGCGGCACGGCAAACAGTCTCTCCCCGGGCGGCGTCACGACGGCGCTCAACCGGCATGTGATGGAAAACCCCGCCCTCTGGCAGCAGATCATGGACGAGACACCGCTCAAAAAATGGGCGTCGCCCGAAGAAATTGCCGAATGGGTCTACTTTTTGGCGGTCATAAACCGATCCATGACCGCGCAGGACCTCATTGTGGACAACGGCGAAAGCGCACGGGCAAAGTTCGTGTGGTAACTTTGAAGGATAAGGCAAGACCTTCTTCCGGATCGGAAGAAGGTCATATTTTTTTGTTGCGGGGCACGAAGATGCGGACACTGCGGGGAAGCAGTTCCACCTCGATGTCCCCTTCGCTCCCACGCTCGCCGTCAAAGTCCCAGACAAGCGTTTTGTCCGTCTCGATTCGGACATGGTCCCCCTTCATGAGCTCTACGTCCTTGATTTTGGAGGAAGTTCCCCGTGCGAAGAGGGTCAAGAGACGGAGATAGGGAGAGAGGCCCTTCCGCTCCCCCTTTACAAGGGCGACCTCGAGCGTTCCGTCCTGCATGCTTGCGCTCCGGTTGAGGGGAAATCCCGCGACGGAACGGCCGTTCATGACAAAGGCGAGCACGCTGTCTGTCCGCACACGCGTTTCACCGCAGGTGCAGACGGCGGGAAAGGGCACGAGGCGGAAGTTTTTGAAGAGGCACCGGAAGGCGTACGCAAACCAGCCCAAAAGGCGTTTTGCGCGGTGCGGCGTCTCATAGGTCACACGGGTGGGTTCCCCCGCCGCGGCGACATACATGACGTACCGCGAATGGTTGATGCGCATGCAGTCCACGCGCTCGCTCCTTCCCTTCAGGATGACGTCGAGCGCCGCACCCGTACGCCGCGGGATGCCGAGCGAACGCGCGATGTCGCCCGTCGTTCCGCGCGGAAGATAGCCGAGTTGCACGTCCTTCCCCTTGAGGCCCTGCAGCACGCGGTGAAAGGTCCCGTCCCCGCCCGAAAAGGCGAGCAAGTCGTATCCCTCGGCAGAGGCGGCGCGCCGTTCGAGGTCCTCCGCACTCGACGTGGGACAGGCCTCGACGTCGTATTTCTCCGAGAGACGACGGGAGATGTAATCGGTGCGGGCAGGCGGCTCCCGTCCGCTCGCGGGATTGTAGAGATAGAGGCACTTCATGCCCCTATTATGGACAAGATTCCGCCTTTCATGTATCCTTACGCAAACCAATCCCGCATGTTGAGGACGGACATACAGAGTTCCACCTGAAGATACCGAAGATCCTTGGAGAAGAGCAGGCCCTCCGAGAGCTCTCTTGCCCTGCGGCGCGCACGGAGAAGAGAGACATTCCATGCCGAAAACAGTTCGCCGCCGCGGTCGATGAGCCCGCCGAGAGACTGCTCCACGCCCCTTACGGCGGCACGGGCTTCCTCCTGCGACAAAGTGCCCCGTTCGAGTCCGTTGGCCGCATCGAAGAGAAGGCGGGAATGGGAATCCACGACGCCCGCACGCGCTGCGATCTCCTCCGAGACCCTGCTTCCGCCCTTGGGATAAAACCGCTCGCAGCGCATGGCCAGAACGCGTGTCTGAACGCCATTTGCGGACATGGTACCATCAACGAATGTCGCATCCTCTTCCGTATAGTAACAGGCGAGCACGACGGCGTTCTGCTCTTCGAGGAGATATCCCGCTCCGCCCGACCCATAGCTCTCCCCTGCGACCGCACCCGCCGTCGCCGAAGAACAGTCGCGCACGAGGAAATAATACGTCGCGGGGAAGTCCACGACGCCGAGCCTTCCCTCCCCCGAAAGGAGACCCGCAAAGAGGCTCATGCCGAGAAGAACAAGAAAGAGGGCGGCCGTAAAAAAAGAACCGCCCCGCACACCGAGCAGCTTCATGCTACATCCTATGCGGAGCGGAACGTCTGTATGACGGGGCCGGACTTATGCGTTGGTCAGGTCGACGTATTCGTCAAAGGTCACGTTCTTGTCGAACGTCTTGCCGCCGTTTATCACGATGATGCGGTTGCAGACGGTGTTCATGAGCTCCTGGTCGTGCGAGGTCAGGAGCATGCCCCCCTTAAACGCCGTGAGCCCGTTGTTGAGCGAGGTGATGGACTCGAGGTCGAGGTGGTTGGTCGGCTCGTCGAAAATGAGGAAATTGCCGCCCTCGAGCATCATCTTCGAGAGCATGCAGCGCACCTTTTCGCCCCCCGACAGGACCTTAGCCTCCTTGAGCGCCTCCTCGCCCGAAAAGAGCATGCGCCCCAGCCAGCCGCGCAGGTACTCCTCGTAGTGATCCTTGGAGAATTGGGACAGCCACTGTACGAGGGTCAGCGAGCAACCGTCGAAAAACTCGCTGTTGTCGAGCGGGAAATAAGAGGCCTCGATGGTCTTGCCCCACTTCACCGTCCCGCCGTCGGGCTGGGCCTTCCCCATGAGGATGTCATAGAGCATGGTGATGGAGGTGGACTTGTCCGAGAGGATGCCGATCTTGTCTCCCTTCTGCACGGTAAAGGACACGTTCTCGAAATACCCATCCTTGGTGAGGTTTTCGACGGAGAGGATGTCGTTGCCGATCTCGCGCTCGAACTTGAAGTCGATGTACGGGTATTTGCGGAGCGAGGGCTTGAAATCGGAGATGGTGAGTTTTTCGAGCTCCTTCTTGCGGGAAGTCGCCTGACGGGACTTGCTTGCGTTCGCGGCGAAGCGTGCGATGAAGTCCTTGAGCTCGGCCGCGCGCTGTTCTGCCTTCTTGTTGGCGTCCCTCTGCTGACGCGCCATGAGCTGGGAAGACTGATACCAAAAGTCGTAATTTCCCAGATACAGGTTGATTTTTCCGAAGTCGACGTCGCAGATGTGCGTGCAGACTTTGTTGAGGAAATGACGGTTGTGCGAGACGATGATGATGGTGTTCTCGAAGTCGAGAAGATAGTTCTCGAGCCAGCGCGCAGTCTTGAGGTCGAGGTTGTTCGTGGGCTCGTCGAGGAGCAGCACGTCGGGATTGCCGAAGAGCGCCTGCGCAAGGAGGACCTTGACCTTCTGCTTGGCGTCGAGTTCGGCCATGAGCATGCCGTGATACTCCGCGGGAATGTCGAGCTCGTTGAGAAGTGTTTCCGCCTCGCTTTCGGCCTCCCATCCCCCCAATTCGGCGAATTCGGTCTCGAGTTCGGCGGCACGCACGCCGTCCTCTTCGCTGAAGTCCGCACGGGCATAGAGCGCGTCCTTTTCATCCATGATCTCGACGAGACGCCTGTGCCCGAGCATGACCGTCCGCAGTACCGTTTCGAAGTCGTACTTGTTCTGGTTCTGTGCAAGAACGGACATGCGCTCGTTCTTGTCGAGCGTGACGTCCCCCTTGTTGGGCTCGATCTCCCCCGAAAGGATCTTGAGGAAGGTGCTCTTCCCCGCGCCGTTCGCGCCGATGATCCCGTAGCAGTTGCCTTTCGTAAATTTTAAGTTGACGTCCTCGAAGAGTTTTTTGCTTCCGTACTGAAGGCTGACGCCGTTGACCTGTAACATGCCGTTCTCCCGCAAATGATCTTGACCCGTTTAGTATACCATATTTTGGGCGGTTAATCAAACGAAAACGGCAGAGAAATGAAAATTTTCGCTTTCCGGGTCGCATCGGGTCAAAGCAAACCGCACGCCCTTGTATTTTTTGAAATTTTCGGTTCACATTCTGAATCGAATCATTGACATTGCGCCGAAAATTGTGTATAATGAAAAGAAAGCTGCATAAGGAGATCAAATATGAAATTGTTCCGACGGATGGGGTGCCGAATAGTTCAGGGTGCATTCCGGCTTGCGATCCCATTTCTTCCGTACCGCCAGCCCGAGCTGCTGTCCTCGCCCGAAAAGGCGGCCGAGCTCGTCCGGAACAAGGGTGTGCAGAAGGTGCTTGTGATCACCGACAAAGGGGTGCGTTCGCACGGGCTTACGGACCCGCTCACCAAGGCGCTCACATGGGTGGGGATCGAGTACGAAATCTTTGATGAGACCTCGGCAAACCCTACCATGTCCGAGGTTGAGGCTGCGGTAAAGATGTATCATGCCCAAAATTGCGACGGGCTCGTCGCCATCGGAGGAGGATCCCCCATCGACTGCGCAAAGGGCGTATGCGCACGCCTTATCAAGCCGAAAAAGAGCCTCATCGAGATGAAAGGCGTCCTTCGCGTCCGCGGGAAACAGCCCTTCTTTCTTGCCGTCCCCACCACGGCCGGGACGGGGAGCGAGGTGACGATCGCAGCCGTCATCACCGATGATACGACGCATGAGAAATTCACCGTGCTCTCCTTTTGCCTCGCACCCGGGTATGTCCTTCTCGACCCCGGGATGACGCGCACGCTCCCTCCCGCAACTACGGCAGAGACGGGAATGGACGCGCTGACGCACGCCGTGGAGGCCTATATCGGCAGGTCGACGACAGCCTTTACAAGGCGACTCTCGGTCGCTGCGGTCAAGCTCATCAAGGACAACCTGCCCATCGTCTTTCGCGACGGGGAGGACCTCACCGCACGCACCAACATGCAGCTTGCGGCCTACGACGCGGGGCTCGCCTTTACCATCTCCTATGTCGGCTATGTCCACGCCGCGGCGCATGCACTGGGCGGTGCGTACGGTCTTCCGCACGGTCGGACCAACGCAACGCTCCTGCCGCTCGTCCTCCGCATGTACGGGAAGGCCTGCGTCAAAAAACTTGCCCGTCTTGCAAGGGAAAGCGGCGTTTGCGGCCCCTCTCTTTCGGACATGGGTGCCGCCGACGCGTTCATTTCGTGGATCGAAGGCCTCAATGAAGCGTTCGGGATCCCCAAGACGGTATCCATCCGCGAAGAGGATATCCCCATGCTCGCGCAGCGAACCGATCGGGAGGCCAACCCGCTCTACCCCGTGCCCGTGCTCATGGATGCGGAGCAGCTTGAAGAGATCTTCCGCATGGCGATGAAGGCGGAAAGCGGAAGCGAAATCGGGCCCGATCGCGATCAAAGGTCCGAAAATTAAGTCATTTTGTGTATTTTTCATAAAGTAAATAAAAAAGCACTCGGCGAGAGCGCTTTTTTTGTATTTTTAGGGTCAAATGCGGACATGGGTGCCGCATTTTTGCTCATATAGGAGAATTTTTGCCCGATCCGAGTGCATCTCCTTCGGCCCGATCGGCCCGCCTCGCCTCGTCAGACGGTCCCATTTTTCGGCCGTTCATTCGCCTTGTGAGCCGCACGAACGCGTACGCGAGCAGAAACCCGACGAAAAGCATTGCAGCCGCACAGACCCACTGCAAGGGGCTTATGGGTTGCCCGGAACGCAGGATGGGCGCATAGACGGCCGCGACCGACCCGAGAATAAATCCGAGGATGGCGAAGTATGTGCCGTGCGGACAGTGCCTCAAAAGCCATTTCATGGCACTTGAAATGACCAGCGCGCCGAAAATCATCCCAAGGAGCGCGACCAGAATGACACAGATACTTATGGCAAGCGCCCTTCCGAAGAGGAAAAATTCCGTGAGAAGGTCGACAAGCGGCGTATAATAGCCGAAAATGAGCAGGATCATCGAACCGGAGATGCCCGGCACCACGAGGGCACAGGCAGCTGCGAATCCGACGAGAAAGAGCAGGATATATCCGCCGAAGTCGAGATCGTAGAGAAATCCATCCGGCTGTTCGGCCGCGGGCAGGAAGAGAAGCGAGACGGCGGCAGCGGCCGCAAGGAGAAAGAGAAGGAAACGTCTTCCGTTCGGCTTGCCCGCCGAGGACTTTAAGACGGGAAGCCCGCCGAGCGCGAGCCCCACAAAGAGCGAGACCGTGGGGAGCGGAAAAACCTCCATGGCACGACGGATGGGAAGGATGAGCGCCGCCGCACCGAGCAGACCCCCGAACGCGATGGGAAGCAGCGTCCGCGCGCTCCTTGCGGGGTGCGAAGGAAGGTCGGAGATCGCCCCCACCAACCGTTCGTAGATCCCGAGGACAGCCGCAACCGAACCGCCCGAAAATCCGGGAATGATGAACGCGATGCCGATGAGGGCGCCGCGCAGAATGTCCGAAAGAAAGGCCGCGGCGTTATCCGCACGATGCCTCTTTTTGATCGTCTCCATGGTACAAGATCCTCCGATACAGTATATTGCCGCGGACAAAAAAATAAACCCCCGCAAAGCTTACGGGGGAGGAAAAATTTCCCGATTTTTCGGCCGGATTCCGGATTTTTTTATTTCGATTTTTATCGAAATAAGCGATTTTTGCCGTTATTTCGGAAATTTTTGTCTGTTTTTTTGACATATGCTTTGAACGAAATCGAATCTTTGACGAGACGGAACAAAAAATCAAACGACCGGATCCCCGATTTTGCGGCGGTTTTGGCTCTCGTAAAACGAAACCGCGTTTTTGAGCCTCCGACGGGCAAAAAGGATGTTTTTCAAGCAAAAGGGAGGCGCTTCTGTCGCGTCTCCCCCTATTTAATCTTCGATTTTCCCGTCAACCGGGATGGGAATGATGATATTGAGGTTAAAGAAGTTGTTTTCCGGAAGGATGCTCATGTTCCCGCCGTATTTTTCCACAATCATCTGGATGCTCCGCATTCCGAATCCGTGGTAGCCGTTCCCCTCCTTGGTCGTCCGCGGCAGACCCGACTCGAAGTCCACTTCGCCCTCGAAGAAATTCCCGACGTGGATGATGGCCATCCCGAGCCGTGACTTGACGCTGAGTTCGAGAATGCGGCGGTCGAGGTTGTCGATACGGCAGAGCGCCTCGATCGCATTGTCGATTGCGTTGCCGAAGAGGGAGTAGACCTCAGACGGTTCGAGGAAGGAAAGGCACTCACCGCAAGCTACGCATTCGAACTTGATCCGGTTGCTCTCGCAGATGAGCTTTTTTTCGGCGAGGAACACGTCGAGGATCTCGTTGCCCGTGCGGATGGAAGAGTCATAGATGTGGATGATGTCCTCGATTTCCTTTGCTGCGGTGGAGCCCTCCCGTGCCACGAGCTTGGAGAGTTGGTGCTTCATGTCATGACACTTGATGTTGATCATCTCGATGTTGCTCTTGGAGATGCGGTACTCCTCTTCCTGCTTGTGGACAAGGTGCATGAGGATGGCATTGTCCCGAAGGACCATCTTGCTGTGTGCAAAGCCGTATTCGAGGAGCAGTGTACAGATACTGCAGATCAGGCTGTACATCGAGACGAGGATGAAGAGCGTCGGCTGTTCGTGCATCGGGATGTAGGGTTCGATAAAGAAGTAGATGACGATGGAGAAGAGGATAAACAGGCCCCCGAGGAAGATGTTGATCTTGTTCTCGAAGCACTGTTCGGAATAATTCCGGACGCGCCGCACGAGGATGAGGTAGACGGCGGCACATACGGCAATGAGGACGCCGAGCGCGATGAAGAAGGAAGCGACCGAGCCGTAATCCATTCCCGCCAGAGCGAGGATGCAGGCGTAGACCTTGTATTCGAGGTGCTGCGTCGCCATGGAACCGATGGCACAGAACAGCGCGCCCCAGCGATTGATCCGAAAGAGACACAGAATACCTCCGAATATCATGAGGAAAAAGGCGATGTACTTCATGATATTGTAGAGGGCAAAACTCCATCGGGTGGTCGTGCATGCCGCATAGCCGGATTGCCAGAGCATGGAGAGGCCGAGCATGAGGGCAAAGACTGCGATGAGACGAAGCCAAAAAAACCTTCTCCGCTTAAAGAAAAAGCAGAAAAGGCCTGTGCAAACGATGACTTCCAACACATAGCCGTTCTCCACGAAAAAACGTTCCAATAATTCTAACATTTTCCCTGTCCCAACCAGTTTGTAAGTTCATTCATAAACTCTTTGCGGCGCGGCTGGCTGATCTTTAAGCCCTCGCCGTTGCGCAGAATGACGGTAAGTTCCTTTTGATTGATCCGCTCGATGAACTTGGGATTGACGAGATAACACGCGTTGCAGCGCATGAAATTCTGTTCTTTCAGCATTGTTTCGAGCACATTGAGGGAGTTTCCGTATTCGCTGTAATTTTCCTCTGCAGTGTGATAAGTGAGCTTGTGGCCGCGCACTTCGATGTACAGAATGGAGTCAACCGAGACGCGTGCGACGCCGCGGGAATCGTTTACGGTCAGCACCTTTTCGGCGTCAGCAACGATCCGTCCGATGACCTTTTTGAGTTTGAGCATGAGACGTTCGAAGGTGACGGGCTTTACGATAAAGTCGCAGGCATCCACCTCGTAGCTCTGCACGGCGAACTGCGCCATGGTCGTGACAAAGATGAGCGGCGTCAGACTGTCGTACTTTCGGAGCTTGACGGCGGCGTCGAGACCGGAGAGGTTGGGAAGCATGATGTCCATGAAGATGATATCAAATTTACCCCCCCCCTCTTCGAGAAAGGCGATCGCGTCGCGATAGCGCGTGAGGGAGAAATCCTCTTGGTTTTCGGCCTCATACCGTTCGAGGCAGGAGATCAATGTCCCGGCCTCGGCATCGTCGTCCTCCACGATTGCGATGCGGATCATTCTGCCTCCTCCGCGCCACACAGCGCATAAATTTTATAGTACCACATATTGCATATTTTAGCACATTATCAAGAAAAAATCAAGGGCCCATTCCTAAACTAATATTTTCAGACCCTAAATTAAGATGGGCAGCACAGCCCGCACGGGGAAAATATACGGCGAAAAATGCCCGTGCAGAACGCACGGGCATCTCCGTTCACAGAACAGATCCTTTCATTAGGGAGGGTCGGGAGCTGTTCGGAAAACCGATTTTATCTGTGTTTTTCGCACCCCATGTGCGCAAAACGAGGGTTTAGGTCAAAAAGCCTATCTACTTCACGGTGATCTCGAGCCGTTCGCTCGCATCCTTTGTGCTTGCCGTGAACGTGAGTCTGTTTCCGTCGCCAGCACGAACGATGGCGAGCGCCTCGCCGAAGTAGGTGGATGTCTCGTCATTCGTGTATCCTTCATCGTTGAAGGGGCACCCATGTCCGAGACCGACCAGTTCGCCGCCCTCCACCGACACCTTGATCGTATCGCGGGTGAGCACTTTGGTCGTGCCGTCTTTATCGGTCAGGCGCAGACGGATATAGGAGAGCTTGCCGCGCACCGTTCCGTTCTCCGGTTCGATGCGAATGCAGGTCTCCGTCCGGGCGGACCGCAGGCATGTACGGCCCGTCTCGCGGCCTGTCTCGTCAAAGACGATCGCGGTGAGCGTGCCCGGTTCATACGGGGTCTTGAAATGCACGCGGCAATGGCGTTTCAGTGACCTGTGTCCGAGTTTTTTGTTGTTGAGATAGAGTTCGACATAGTTGCCGCAGCCGTAGACTTCGATATGGGCAGGCTTGCCTTCGCACCCTTCCCATGCCCACGATTCCACCGCATCGGTGAACTTCCACCCCGAGGGGCTGTGGCGTTCGCCGTTGTGATTGACGGGACGCACCGCGATGAAGGGCTTTTTGAGCATGCCGTAGGCGGCAGCCATATAGTAGGCTTCGGGAAGCGGCTTACCCGTGATGTCGATGCGGCCGGCGCCCGACGTCAGCCAACCCTTGGTGTGGACGAAGGTCGGCGCATAGTCGCGATATTCCCATGACCCGAGCCCAGCCTCTCCGATATGGTCCATGCCCGTCCAGACAAAGTCGCCGATGATGCCGGGATCGCGCTCTGCCGCGCGCATAAAGCGCTCTGCGTCCTCGCAGAATGTCTCCGAGCCGAGAATGATGCGGTCGGGATACTTCCGGCGATCGTGGCGGTAACGCAGAATCCCATAGTTGTAGCCGGCGACGTCGGAGGCGGAAAAGATCTCCTTTGTGGCACGATCGCAGCCCGGAAGAATGGCATTGAGCTTGGTGAAGAGCGGGCCGAACATCCACTTGCGGTGATTGGCTTCCTCGGTGCCGAGGTTCTTGAAGTCGTTTTCGTCGGCGCGGCGGTCGGAATAGAAGCCGTGGCCGCCCGCTTGCGCCTGATTGAAGCCGATGTTGATACCGCAGGTGATGGGACGGGTCGGATCATAGCTGCGGAGCACGTCGCGCATCTTTTTGAAGAGCTCCACGCCCCGCTTCTCCGCCGATTCCGTCACCTCGTTGCCGAGGGAATACAAAATGACGCAGGGATGGTTGCAGTCCTTTTCCGCCATGTCGCGGAGGTCGCGCTCGTACCACTCCTCGAGATAGAGCGCATAATCGTACTTGGTCTTGCGGATGTACCAGCTGTCGGCGTATTCATCCATCATGAACATGCCGTACTTGTCACAGGCCGCAAGCAGGGCCTTGGAGCAGGGATTGTGCGAGGAACGGATCGCGTTGAATCCGAACCGGCGGAGCAGCTGGGCCTTGCGCTCTTCAGCCTCCGCAAAGGATGCACTTCCGAGGAGTCCGTTGTCATGATGCAGACATGCCCCCCGCAAAAGCACTCTCTTCCCATTGACGAGAAGGCCGCGTTTGGGATCGACGGAAACCGTGCGGATACCGAACGTCTCCTCGGCACAATCTGTCTCCGTGCGGACGGAGAGCGTGTAGAGCCGCGGCTCCTCGGGTGACCACAGGCCCGCGTCTTTCAGGGTCATGGAGAGCGAAGTTTTGCCCTCCGCGTCGAGCTCTTCCGAAGCGAGCACGCCGTCCTTATCGAAGGCAGAAACGCAGACATGCCCCCTCCCGATGAGGTAAAAGTCCACTTTTATCGCAGGCGGAACGATGCCCGTTGTCGCAATGCGGATGCTGTTCGGGCGAATGACGGTCCCCTCGCCCTCGTGCAAGGTGACGGGACGGTAGATGCCGACGCCCGTGTACCAACGTGCATTCGGGATATCGCTGCCGCGGGCGATGACGTACAATTCGTTCGTGCCCGCGCGGAGCATGTTCGTGATGTCGGCAAGCAAGCCGAGATAGCCGTTGGGACGGGAGGCGACAAATTCTCCGTTGACATACACTTCACCGCGGTGATAGATGCCCTCGAATTCGATCCAACGTGTCTTGCCGAGCTCTTCGGGTGCGAGTTCGAATTGCTTCCGGAACTCGTAATCGTAGCCCTCGAACCAACCGTTGTTGCAGCCGCCCGGGCTGTCATCCGAGCGAGCTTCGTGCAACATGCAGTCGTAGGGAAGGGCGATGGGCCGAAAGGCCTCGTCCGTTCCCAGTCTTCTGTACGTCCAACCTTCCATTAAGGGTATTTTTTTCATAATGCCACCGGTTTTATCAGTTGTTTTCTTTTTTGAGATGGCTTGCGCAGAGCATTCCGATCGACCCGGCCGTGAGGACGGCGGAGACTGCCGTAAGAGCGATGACCGTGTATTCCCACCACAGGTACTGACGGACATAGCGCGTCGAGGCGGAGACGCCGTTCATGGCTGCGCTGTGGTTGCATACCGCATAGAGGAGCCTGTGGCACGCCTCGCGCATAGCGGTCACGACGGTCGCGTTGCTCCGGTAAGACATGAAGCTGTGGTCCTTGCCCGAGCTGAGCCAGAGGTCGGTCCCCGCGACGATGCCGTCGAGACAGGACATGTACTCCGTTCCGTTGGCGTCTGCCATATCGGTGTAGATGAAGCCGTCGAAGCCGATCTCGTTCCGCAGGATCTCGGTGATGAGTGCATAGCTGCCACTCGTCCACACGCAGCCCGCACGGTTGAAGGAGGACATGATTCCGTGCGCATTGCCTTTCTTGGGACCGCAGGCATACTTCCAGGGCGCGAGATAGATCTCACGGGCGGCCTGTTCGTTGAGCCAGATGCCGATGCCGTTGCGGTTGGCCTCCTGGTCGTTGAACACAAAGTGCTTGGGGAAGGCCATGACGTCGTACGCCTGAATGCCCTCGATCTCGTACTGTGCGGCAAGACCGGTGAGGAGCGGATCCTCGGAGAAGTACTCATGGTTGCGGCCGCTGTACGGCGTGCGGTGGATGTTGATGCCGGGGATCCACATTCCCTGATATTCGGTATGAAGGCAATCGTTGGCAAGTGCGGTGCCCGCCGCCGTGATGAGCTCCTTGTTGAACGTCGCCGCCCAGATGCCCTCGCAGGGGAGACGGCAGCCGTTCTTGCTCTCTTTGCAATAGGTGGGACCGTCCATTTCGTTGGTCTTGGGCTTTGCAACGCTCGGGATGGCCTCTGTCTTGCTCGACGAAGGTCTCTATGATGAGGACTTTTTGAAAGCTCATACGTCGGCGGCGT
>CANQUL010000021.1 GCA_947627015.1 uncultured Clostridia bacterium
TCCGTTCGACTTGCATGTGTTAAGCACGCCGCCAGCGTTCATCCTGAGCCAGAATCAAACTCTTAAGTTTAATTGTTTAGAATCGGCGCAGGCTAATGCGCCGATGGCTCTAACGAAATTCGTTTCTCTTTGCTGACTTTGCTTTGAGTACTATTGTCTCAAAAAATTGACAGAAACTTTTCTTGCATACAATGTGTTACAAAAAATCGTTTCTTTCTTATTCTATTTTTAATCTGCATCAAACGGGCAACGGCCCGCGCTCCCCTTTCGCAAAGTGAGCTTGCCTATTATAC
The DNA here is from genome assembly GCA_947627015.1 of uncultured Clostridia bacterium. Lineage (GTDB taxonomy): Bacteria > Bacillota > Clostridia > Christensenellales > Borkfalkiaceae > Gallimonas. The sequence goes on from CANQUL010000021.1 coordinate 294, forward strand.
CATAGACAAGTTTCCCTTGTCAAGCGATTTTTTATACTTTTTTCGGAAAATTTTTCGGAAATTTTTTCCTGCAAACATTCCGCAAAAGGCGTTTCGCTTTCGGACAGCTTGTTCATTCTATCACATCAAAAAAGGAAAGTCAACTGATTTTTACAACTTTTTTCGGGATTTTTCGGGTTTTTTTCGGGAAATTTTTCTTACCACAACCTGTTGTGTTTTTGAAAGGATTATGGTACAATGAATGGGAAGTTATTCCGCGATCGGGAGGAAACCATGAAAATTTTGCAGATCGCAAGCTGTATTCTCGCGTGCATTTTCGTGACGGCGGCCGTGTTCGGCGGCATTTTCGGCGGGCTCGTGTACGCACTCGTCTTCGCCGCGCTCGCGCTCGTCTCTGCGGGCGTCATGTTCTTTGCAAAGAAAAAGGCGGGCCCCGCCGTGCGGACGCCCGACTTTATGAATTCCGACGAAGAGAACGAGAAGATCAACGAAGAGAACCGCCCGGGCGGCTCCGACTGAACCCCGGGGCTTCGGACGGCTTCGGACGCTTCCTCGGGGCCGTTTCTTCTTCGGAGGGCCCTTGACGGCCTTGCACGGCCTTACATCTCGGGCGTCCGGAAGAAGCGGTAGAAGGTGTCGTCCTTGCCGCACTCGCGCAGCCCGGCCCGCACGAGCATCGCGCGCGAGCGCGCGTTTTCTATATAACATTTGGCCTCCATGCGCTCGATGTTGAGCGAGGAGAAGGCGTAGTCGCAGAGGGCGCGCACGGCTTCGGAAGCGTACCCCATGCCCTCAAATTCGGGCAGCAGACGCACGCCGACCTCCGCTTCGGCACGGTAGCCGAAGTTGTGCAGCACGGCCTCCCCCGCAAGCACGCCGTCCGCATAGATCCCGAGGGACATCTCGCGGCGATGGCGGAATTCCTCGCGTGCGCAGTACAAAAAGTATTCCGCGGAAGGCGCCTCTCCGGAGGCGTCTTTTTCGTAGTCCTCGTGCCAATCGTAGCCCCAATAGCGGTTGCGCGCTTCATCGGAGGCGAGACGGGCATAGACGGCGGCGTCCTCGTCGCGGAGGCGCTTTAAGACCAGCCGTTCGGTCGCGATCCGCGGGATGCGCGTGACCCCCTCGAGGGCGCGCTTGGGAAAGACGTTGTACTTGTCGACGAGCATGACGGGGTGATATTGGAGCTTGGATTTGCGCAGGCCGAGGTCGCCCGCATCGTCCATACGGTTCAAAAACCCGACCCCATCCCCGCAAAACGTCCTTGCGAACTGCTGCGCGAGGAAGGGATAGGCGCCCTCATATTCGCGGAGGGCCTTCTCGATATGGACGACGATCATGTCCCCGCAGCGCTCCCCGACGGACAGGCCGACGACGGTATCGCCCACGCGCAGAATGCCCGCGAGCAGGCCGAAACGTTCGAGATGGGGAAGCAGGGCATGCGCCTCGTCGAGCTCCTCGCGCGCGAGATAGGTCCCCTTGGCCCTCTGGACCTCGTCATAGCGCAGAAGGAAGGCTTCCATGGCACCCATGTCCGAGGGAGAGGCCTTCGAAAAGCTCCAATCGGGGTACAGAGAAGCGAATTTTCGCACATGATTGCGCTGTCCCGCATACGCCTTGCCCGGATACGTCTTGAAATCCTCCGCCGCATAGAGATAATCGCGCCATCTGCGGTTGTTCGTGAGCAGTACGGCCGCGTACGAGGCCACCATGTCCGGAACGGCGTCCTTGGGAACGTTGGTGAAGTGCAGATGCTCGCAAGACCTGCGGGCCTCGGCTTCGAGCGCAAGGACGGCGCGCCGCTCCTCCTCCCGGTCGTTCGTCCGGGAGAGCGGGTAGTGGTAGTAGCACTTCCCGCCGAAATACTCGCGCAGAACGAGACAGTTCTCGACGATGGCATAGGCGGGCCGCAGCGCGTCGTTCCACATAAAGAGAAAGGCGAGGGAGAAGTCCCCCATGTGGCGCGTCTGCGCCGCAAAGTACGGCGCGAGGCGTTCCTGCGCCGTTTTTTCGATCGGTTCGAATTTCATAGAAAAAATCAATTCGGGAGCACATCCTTCGGACATGCCCCCGTCGTTTAACGTCTGATTACTTTACGTTGTCGAGAATATCGAGCAGTTCGGAGATGCGGTCGAGGTCGTCGCGCGTGTAATAGTCGATGTAGATTCTGCCCTTTTTCTCCGTCCCGATGAGCGAGACTTTGGTCTTGAAGGTGGTGCGCAGCCGCTCCACGAGGTGCTTGAGCTCGACGTTGGCGAGGGCGTTCTTCTTCTCCTTCTCTTTGGCGATGACTTCGGGCGGGTTGAGGCGCTGCTTGACGGCGCGCTCCATCTCGCGGACGGACCAGCCGTTCTTGACGCACTCGCGCGAGAGTTCGACCTGCACATCCTTGGGAACGGGCACGAGGGTGCGGGCATGCCCTGCCGAGAGCTTGCCGTCGCGGACGAGATCGATAACTTCGTCGGCGAGCGTCAGAAGCCGCAGCGTGTTCGCGATGGCGGGACGGGACTTGCCGAGACGTTCGGCGAGCACTTCCTGCGTGAGCTTGTAGTCCTCCATGAGCCGCTTCATGCCGAAGGCGGCTTCGATGGGGTTGAGGTCCTCGCGCTGGAGGTTTTCGATGAGCGAGATCTCCTGGATCTTGCGTTCGTCGTAATCTTTGATGATAACGGGCACGCGTTCGAGCCCGGCGCGCTGGGCGGCACGGTAACGCCGTTCGCCCGCGATGATCATATAGGTGCCGTCGGCGTTGCGGTTGACGACGAGCGGCGAGATGATCCCGTGTTCGCGGATGGAATTCGCGAGATCGTTCATCGCGTTCTCGTCGAAGATCTTACGCGGCTGGTCGGGATTGGGGAAGATGTCGGAGATGAGCACTTCCGTCGTGCCCCCCACCGGTTCCTGCAGATTGCCGTACGTCTCGTCCGTATCGCTGAACAGCGCAGAGAGACCCTTTCCGAGGCCTTTTGCCATAATTTATTCTCCTTTTCTCTCTTCTTTTTTGATGAATTCCTCGCAGAGAAGCGCGTAAGCCTTTGCGCCGGCGCACTTCGGGTCATAGAGAAGGATGGGCTTGCCGTGGCTGGGGGCCTCCGCAAGCCGGATGTTGCGCGGGATTACCGTCTCGTACAGCCGTTTGGGGAAATATTTCCGGATCTCGGCCGCGATCTCCTTGGAGATCTTCGCACGGCCGTCGTACATCGTCAGCACCACGCCTTCGAGACGCAGGCCCTTGTTGATGTGCTGCCGCACGAGCGTGACGGTGTTCATGAGTTGGGCAAGTCCTTCGAGCGCGAAGTACTCGCTCTGGATGGGGATGATGACGCCGTCGCTCGCGGCGAGGGCGTTGATGGTCAGAAGCCCCAGCGAGGGCGGGCAGTCGACGAGGATGACGTCAAAGGACCCGCGGCAGGGTTCGAGCGCCGTCCGGAGCACGCGTTCGCGGTTCTTCTTGTAGACGAGCTCCACTTCCGCGCCCGCAAGATTGATGTCCGACGGCAGCAGAAAGAATCCGTCCGGCTTGAGGGGAAGCACCGTCCCCTTGATGTCCTCCCCGTCGAGCAGAACGCTGTACACCGACTTTTTGAGGCCGGCCTTGGACACGCCGAGGGCAGTGGTGGCATTGCCCTGCGGATCGAGGTCGACAAGGAGCACCCGCCGTCCCGCCTCCGCAAGGTACGCCGCCATGTTGACGCAGGTGGTCGTCTTTCCGACGCCGCCCTTCTGATTGGAAAAACAAATGACTCTTCCCATCTTGTTCGGCCTTTTTTTGTTGTTTTCCCGACCCCATGTCGCATTTTAGGGAGAAAACCCGAATTTTGGGGAACGCGGTCGGATCCTGTCGAACGCTTCCCGGGGACACGGTTTTTTGTCGGTTTTTGTCGAATGTCGGAGCACGCGCTCGCAACTTGCCGGCGGGGGTCGGAAAATTACGAAATTTGCCGAAGTTTGCCGCGATTTGCAACTATTTGTCGGACGGCTCCCCGGAAGAAGGACCTTCTTCCTTGCCGGAAGCATCCGTGTCCGAAGGTTCGGCCCCGCCGGAGGGAGCTTCTTCCTGCTCTTTCGGAGGTTCGGCCCTGCCGGAGGCACCCATGTCTGCGGTCTCGTCGGATTTCTCGGCCGTGTCCGCGGGGGTCATGCCCGCATCCGAGACCTTATTCTCGGACATGGTACCCTCTTCGTACCTCCCAAAGGGGTCATCGGGAGCATTCTTGTCATGGTCCTCCATGTAGGCGAGTACTTCGGAATAGGAGGCCCCCTTCATGAGCATGTCGACCTCGTTCGTGTAGATGGTCTCGCGTTCCACGAGCACGCGTGCCATGTTGTCGAGGATGGAACGGTGTTCGAGCAGCAGTTTCTTTGCGCGTTCGTAGGCGTTGGAGACGATGGCCTTGATCTCTTCGTCGATGATGGCGGCCGTTTCCTCGGAGTAGGTGTTCCGCTGTTCGTAGTCGCGGCCGAGGAACACGGGCGTGTCGCTTCCGTAGGCGATCGGGCCCACACGGTCGGACATGCCCCACTCGGTCACCATCTTGCGGGCGATCTTGGTGACATGCTGGATGTCGCCCGAAGCCCCCGCCGAGACGTCGTGAATGACGAGCTCCTCCGCGACCCGGCCGCCGAGGGACATGCAGATGTCGTCGAGCAGCTTCCCGACGGTATCCGACCGGTCGTCGGCCTCGGGACGGGTGAAGGTGTAGCCCGCAGCCATTCCGCGGGGAATAATGGACACTTCGTGAACATTATCGCAGTGTTCGAGCAGTTTCGCGAGCACGGCATGGCCGGCTTCGTGGTACGCGGTGCTCTTTTTGTCGGCTTCCGTGACGACGCGGCTCTTCTTCTGCGGCCCCATCACGACCTTGTTGACGCCCTCATAGAGCTCGAGGTTGCCAATAAAGCTCTTTCCGCTCCGCGCCGCCAGAATTGCGGCCTCGTTCAAAAGGTTCGCAAGGTCTGCGCCGGAGAATCCGCTCGTGATGCGCGCGATCGTCTTGAAATTGACGTCGGGCGCAATGGGCTTATTGCGCGCATGGACCTTCAAAATTTGTTCACGGCCCTTAACATCGGGCAATTGCACATAGATCTGACGGTCGAATCTGCCGGGGCGCAGGAGTGCGCTGTCGAGAATGTCGGCACGGTTGGTGGCCGCCATCACGATGATGCCCTCGTTGGTCTCGAAGCCGTCCATCTGGACGAGGATCTGGTTGAGGGTCTGCTCCCGTTCGTCGTGGCCGCCTCCGAGGCCCGCCCCACGCTGCCGCCCGACGGCATCGATCTCGTCAATGAAGATGATGCAGGGCTGATTGCGTTTTGCAAGGTCAAAGAGGTCGCGCACACGCGATGCGCCGACGCCAACGTACATTTCCACGAAGTCGGAACCGCTTGCGGAGAAGAACGGAACGCCCGCTTCGCCCGCAACGGCCCTCGCAAACAGGGTCTTACCCGTTCCGGGAGGCCCCACGAGCAGGACACCCTTGGGGATCTTGGCTCCCAACTCGGAGAATTTCTTGGGATTCTTGAGGAACTCGACCACTTCGGCGAGCTCTTCCTTCTCTTCTTCCGCCCCCGCAACGTCGGAGAAGCGGACTTTAATGTTCGTCGTGACACGCGCCTTCGTCTTGCCGAAGTTGGCGATCTTGCCGCCCCCGCCGTTCGCCGTGCGATAGATGAAGAACAGCAGAACGCCCATCAGAATGAAAAAGCCGACGTAGTAGAGCGCACTCCACGCGGAGCCGGCATTGGGGTCGGAGGCACTGATATTGATGATCATGCCCGACGTTTCCCATTGCCGGATCTTCTCGTTAAGCGGAACGCTGTTGGTGCCCATGGACAGGGTAGCCCAATAGGCATAGTCGCCGCCCTTCTCCGTCGTGTACCCATAGACGGTGAAGCCGTCCACGTGGATCCGAAGGATTTGGGTCGTGTCGTCGATCTCGTTTTTCCATTCGCCGAACCACTCGTCGTTCCAATCGTCGGGACGGGATTCGCCGCGGCCGTCCTCAATGAGGGCAAAGAACTCGCTCTGGCTCTTCTCACGTCTCCGCTGCTGATAGTTCGCAATGGAGAAATAGGCAACGATCCCGATTACAACGGCGAGCACGGCGGCAACAATGAATTTTACCGCTTTGTTCAATGGTTATCTCCTTTTTTTGTTTTTTATTGACCCGTTATGCCTGCATTCAGCATGTGTAACAGGATACGAATATTGTACCATACTTCCTCGGATTTGGCAAGTGTTTGAATGACAATTCTTGGCGATTTTACAAAATAATCACAAAATAGCCCAAAAAAGGCCGTTTTTCGGGCAAAAACAGGCGATTTTGGGGGTGTGGAATGTTTCACATGAAACTCTCCCGAATTTTTTCGGCAAAAATCACGTTTCACGTGAAACATCGGGTGCTTGATTTTAGGGGTATTTTTTCCACAAAGTCGGCCGTTTGAATGTGGATGAGTGTGGAAATGTGGACAAAATTCCGAAAAAATAGGGTAGAAAAACCCCGCACGGCCCAAGATGTTGGGGTGCGGGGATCTCTTGTGCGGTTTTCGCGTGCCTCGGGGGGCTGTGAAACCACAAATTTTATCGACATAAGCGAGACATCAGGCTCCCGTGAGGAGTTTGCCGGGCAGATTGATCGCTTCGAGGAACCATTGCGACTCGTAGATGGCCTTGACGACGGTGCTTTCGGAGATAAATGCGTTCACGGCGTCGAATGCGGTCCAGTTGCAGATCATGAGAAGGATCAGAATGAGCAGCATGGCCTCTGCGAGACCCAAGATCCCGCCGAGCAGCCGGTCGATGAGGGAGAGCGCCTTGGATTTCCCGACGAGCGCCTTCCCGAGCGTCCCGATCAGCCACGTGCCGAGCTTGACGAGGATGACGAGGATGAGGAAGGAGATGGCGATGGTGATCCACCCGCCCACCTGCGCACTGCCGATGGCGTCGCCGATGAGCGTGGAAAGGGAGAAGAGTTGATCGATGAGGTCGTGCAGGGGCATGCAGAAGAAGAAGGCAAAGATGACCGAAAAGACCGTCCCGGCCAGTTTACACACGCCTTTTACAAACCCGCGCGCCGTCCCGATGGCGAGCCCGACGGCGAGGATGACGAAAAACGCGACGTCGAGGCTCCATGCAAAGGAAGTTGCAAGCAGCATAGAGTGCCTCCGATTTGTTTTTCTCCATTATAGCATTTTTTCATGCAAATATCAATGGATTTGCGATAAGTTGTTATAAAAATTGCGGCGCAAGACCATAAACAGAGGGCGCAAACCTTGCGGCATGGCGCATGCCGATTTTGCGAAATCTTCTCTTTGCGCCACCCTTTTTCTCTATGGAATACGCCTTTCATTTCTGTAATACCCTCGCGGAGACGGGGTTGTTAATGGCACTTGACAAAATTTTGGTGCCGACGGCCTTCTCCGCGCCGCCCGTCATTCTGTGCATCGGGAGCGATCTTGCCATCGGCGACAGCCTCGGGCCGGTGACGGGGACGCTTCTGCGCGACGGGGAGGACTTTTCGGGGTACGTCTATGGGACCTTAAAGACGCCGGTGACGGCCAAGGAAGTCCGCTATCTCGAGGCCTTCGTACGAAAGACGCACCCGCACAGCAAGGTGATCGCCGTCGATGCGGCGGTGGGGGAGGACGGGGACGTCGGGCTCATCAAGGTCATCGGCGGGCCGCTCAAGCCGGGCTCGGGCGCGAACAAGCGATTGGGGAAGGTGGGGGACGTGTCCATCCTCGGCATTGTGGCGAAGAAGTCGGCCTTCTCGTACTCCCTGCTCAATCTGACCCGTCTGAATATGGTCTACTCGATGGCAAAGACCGTCGCGGGCGCACTGTCGATGTACAGCCTGCGGCGGGAGGAATCTGCGGCAAAGTGAGGAACGGGCATTCCGGAGTCCACGGAAGCATATCTGCGAAGGAATCCCCTTGGCCGATGGGCGGACTTCGTACTTCGGGATCCTTCCCTGCGGTCAGGATGACGCGGGAAGCAGAGGGAGATGACGCGGGAAGCAGAGGGAGGATGACGCAAGGGAACTGCAAGAGGCAGACGAGGGATTTAACCCTTTCCCCCCTCACTCCGCTCGGGGTACTTTCCCTTTCAGGGACAGCAAGGGGGCAAACGAAAACGGAGCGGGTGAACCGCTCCGTTTTGCTTTCCGGGAAGTTCCTCTTCGCCGGGGATTCGATTTTTTTCTTTCCTGTCGGATCTTGAGTTTTTTACTCTTCGGTCTCGGACATGGGGGCATCGTTTTCGGTCACAGGGGCTTCGGAAGGCGCCTCAACGGGCTTCTCCGCCTCCGATTCCTCCTTGCCGAGATAGGTCCCGAAGAAGCCGGAGAACCCGCCCTTGCGGTACCCGGGAGCCGTCTTGGAGCCGAAGCTCGTGCCGCTCGATTCGGGCGTCGCCTCGGAGGGAAGCTCCCGCTTGGGGTAGGGCTTCTTCTCGCCGTACTTCTTGTCCCGGCCGCGATCCTTTCCGCGGCCCTCGTACTTGCCGCGCCCGCGGCCGCGTTCGCCGCGGTCCCGGTCCCACTTGTCGGACTTCAGATTGTTGGGCGTGATGACGACGTACCGGTAGGGCTCCTTTCCCTCGCTCTTGGTCGTGACCTCTTGGCTGTCGGCGAGGGCGGAGTGGATGATGCGGCGCTCGTAGGGATTCATGGATTCGAGACGGACGCGCTTGCCCGTGCGGACGGCCTTGGCTGCGAGCTTTTGGGCGAGCTTTCTGAGGCTCTCCTCGCGCTCTTCGCGGTAGCTGTTCCAATCGACGACGATGCGGCGGTACGTCTTTCTGCCCGTGTTGGCGACGGCGCCGGCAAGGGTCTGGAGGGCGTCGATGAGCTCGCCGCGGCGGCCCACGATGTCACGCTTCTCCCCCTCGAGCATGATGACGATCTTCTCGTCCTCTTCGGTAAGAACGGGGGTGACTTCGCTCCCGAGGAGGGGGAACAGCCCCTCGAGGAACTGCACGGCACGCTGTCCGTCGGTGAGCTTTACGGCTTCTTCGATCTCCACCTTGGCGGGGACGGCGCCGATGCCGAAAATTCCCTTTTTCCCCTGTTCGAGTTCGCGGATGACGGCGTTCTCTCTCGTGAGCCCCATCTCCTTGAGGCCGAGTTCGATGGCCTCTTCGACTGTTTTTCCTTGAAAAATCATAGCTTGACCTCGATTCCCGCTCGCGCGGGGCATATTATTTCCGTTTGTCGTTCTTTTTCTGCTTTTGCATCCATGCGGGGGTGTACCCGTAGCGGGCCGCGACCTCTTTCTCTTCCTTCTTTTTGAATACGCGGTCGATGAAGAAGTTCGCGAGGAGGGTCACGGCGAGGGATACCACGCTCGACATGACCATGTAGATACTGAATGCGGCGCTGTACATAAAGGCGAACACGCCGAAGATGATGGGCATGACGAACATCATCATCTTTTGGGTGCCTGCGGCCGAACCGTCCGCCGACTGGTACTTCTCGGTGTCCTTCTGCGAACGCATGCTGATGAACTGCGAGAGGAGCATGAAGCCGATGGAGAGCACGATGAGGATGAAGTACCCGTTGGGTGCGCTCTTCTCGTCGGCAAGTTCGGACGTGAGGTTGTCGTACAGGGTGGACGTCATGACGTCCGCAACGCGCTTGCGGGAGCCGTCCTCCAGCGTCACGCTGACGTTGAGCTGGGTCTTGAAGTCGTTATAGGTGGGGACGGGGTGGTTGTACGAGACGTCGGGATACCACACGTTGCGCACCCAGAGGAAGGAAGGCTTGTTGGCGCGGAACACCTCGGCGGCCTTCACCGCCCCGATCCGGATGACGTGGCTGCGGTAGACGGCGGCGATCTCCTCCTCCGTCTTGTCACCCTCGAGCGACGCCTTCTCCTCTTCGGTAAGAAGGGGCGTGAGGGCATCCTTGTCGAGCTGATATTCGCGCTGTACGGTCTCCGTCTCGAGGTTGTAATAGTAGTAGAGGAACTTGCCTTCCTGCGTCACGACGAGGTATTTGGAACCGTTCATCTCGGACATGGTATAGGTAATTGCGCCCGGAACGTCCAAATTCTTGCCGTCTTCCCACGCAAGGGGCTGCGTCTTTTGTTCGCCGTCCTCTTCCCAGCAGAGGGTGTATTTTCCGTCCGTGAGCTTCGGCTCGCCGTTCTCTTTTTCGAGAGTGTAATCGACGCCGTCGAAGCCGTTTTCGAGGACGGCCTCGTTGTAAGCCTCGGACATGTCCACGAAGATCTCGAGGTTGGCGTACTGCGAATAGGTGCGGAAGCCCTGGAAGGCGACGATGAGGATGGCGAGCGACAGGATCATGGGAAGGCAGGAGCCGAACATGTTGAAGCCGTTCTTTTTATAGAGCTCCGACATCTTGGCGTTGTACATCTTCTGATCGTTGGCGTACTGCTTTTGCAGCTTGTCGAGATCGTCCTTCATGGTGCGCATGGTCAGGTTCTGCTTGCGCATGGAGATGCGCTGGTAGATGTCGAAGGGGAGCGTGATGGCCTTGAGGACGAGCGTAAAGAGGATGATGCCGAGGCCGATGCTGCCCACGCCTTCGATGATGATACGCGCAAATTGGCCGAGCCAATCGAGCCCGACCTCATAGCCCTGCGGAAGCAGGAAAAAGTCGATGTTTAAGAGTGATTCCAACATAATTCCTCTGTTTGGGGGAGCGTTCAGACGAGCCAGCGCATCCGGGATCTCCGTTCGGGGGCGGGATCGACTCCGCCGCGGGAGAGGGGATTGCAGCGCAGAATGCGCCACATGCCGAGAATGACGCCGATAAGAAGCCCCCAATTGTTGATGCACCGCTTGGTATATTCCGAACAGGTGGGCGTGTAGAGACAGGTATGCCGCGAGAGGTGCTTCTGGTAGAAGCGCACGGCAAAGATCCCCGCCGCCTTAAGGGGAGACCGCAGAGCCGGGTGCCGTGCGAGGAAGCAGGAGATGCTCCTTCTCGGCGATCCGGGCGATGTCTTTCCGGAATGTCTCATAGCGATATTCCTCCGCCGCCTTGGGGATGAGGAGAACGGTGCAGGGCACAAGTTCGCCGCACGCACGAAAGGCCTCCCGAAGAAGGCGTTTCACCCGGTTGCGCCGCACGCTCTTTCCGTGCTTTTTTCCGACGCATACGGCCATTTTTACCCCTTTCCCGTTGGGCAGGTAGACAAAGAGAAGAGAGGGCGCATACACGCGTTTGCCGCCGTGCAGCGCCGCCTTTATCTCCTTTGCTTCCTTGAGGCGGAGATAGCGCATGGGAAAGTTAAGCGGAGATGTGCTTTCTGCCCTTGTTGCGACGGTTCTTGAGCACCTTTCTTCCGCCGGCCGATGCCATGCGCTTGCGGAAGCCGTGGACCTTGCTTCTTTGTCTCTTTTTGGGTTGATAGGTTCTTTTCATGGGATACTTCTCCTGATTGTCTTATTCGAATGGGACGGGACGGGTCCGCTTGTCCCCCTCGGGGGCGGAATTTCCCGTGACTTCTCCCATTATACGGATTTTGCGGGACGCCGTCAAGCGATTCCGACGGCCAAGTTGAACTTTCGCCGTCAAGAGGCGTTGCGGACGGGCAAAATGAGGTAGAGCGAGGTCTTCTCCTCCTTGTTCTGAAGGACGAAGGGGGAGACGGGGCCGTTGAAGTTGATGACGACCTCCTCCTCTTCGAGGGCCTTGAGCGCCTCGAGAAGGAACTTTGCGTTCATGGAGATGGAGAGGTCCTTTCCCTCGACGGACGCGGGGATGACTTCGGCCACGTTGCCGTAGTCGGAGACGGACGTCACCCTGACGCCGCTCTGAGAGATGTCGAGCGTGACGAGATTGTTCTTGTCGCCGCGGTTGAGGATGTTGGCGCGCTCCGCGCTTGCGGCAAGCTCCGCACGGGACAGCGTCACCGTCGTCGTAAAGAAGGTGGGGATGACGTTCTCCTTCTTGATGAAGTCCCCCTGATAGAGACGGGAGACGATGGTCATGCCGTCGCCCGAGACGAGCAGCATGCCCCCCTGCGTAAAGAGGATGATCTCTCCCTCGTCGTCGGACAGCGAACGGACGAGCTCGGTGAGCGTCCTTGCGGGCACGACGATACTTCCCTCCGCGCTCTTGGAGACGATCTCCGCACGCGAGAGGGCAAGGCGGTAGCCGTCGAGAGCGACCACCTCGAGGTCGCGGTCAAAGTGCATGAGGCAGCCCTTGAGGATGGGACGGGAATCGTCCTGCGCACAGCAGAATACCGTACGGGAGACGATGCGCTTGAACTCGCTCCGCTTCATCACAAAGGAATTTTCCCCGATCTCGAGATTGATGTTGGGGAAGTCCTCCGCGGGCAGCACCTGCATGTAGGAGACGGAATCGCGGTACTTGAGCTCGACGCCCTTCTCCCCCGTGGCGATGGCGATCTCTTCGCCCGTGAGCTTGGAAGAGAAGTCGGCAAACAGCTTGCCGGGGACGCAGATCTCGCCCTCTTCCATGACTTCGGCGGAAAGTTCCTTGCGGATGGACAGTTCCCCGTCCGTCGCAAGCAGCGATACCCCGTCCACGGTGGCGCGGACGAGAATACACTCGAGGATGGGTGCGGTCGTCCGCACGGCGCAGGCCTTGGAGACCTTCATGACGGCTTCGGAAAGTGTGAGCCCGTCGCAGATAAATTTCATATGTATCCCTCCTTCCATCCCGCAAAGGGGATCCTCATCGGGTCCTTCTATGGGGGATGATATAATATATATAAATAATATAATAATAGTAATAGGTCTGTGGAAAGTGTGGATAACTTCGCGTTTTTTCCGCTTCCCCTCTATTATAGCGAAAAAAGGGGAAAAGTTCAAGCAAAATGGGGTGGTTTCCGAAAATGACGGCAGCTTTTTCTTGTGGAAAACCGTGTGGAAGCAATGTGGACGGATGTGGACAGATTTGCCCCGTCGGGGATGTTTCCGGGCGGCGGAGAGCCCCGGGAAAGAAAAAACCGCGGCAAATTCAAAAAGTTCCGCATGCTGTCCACAATTTTGTCCATATTGTGGAAACATTCATCCACAATTCCCACATATAGTTGAAATCTCGGAAAAAGTGTGCTATAATAGAGCTATGGAACAAAGAAAACCGGACATTTCGGCGCTTTCCGCCCTCTGCGGACGGGAATCGGCAAAATTTTCGCGCTTTAAGGACCTGCTTCTCTCGTACAACGCGCGCTTCAACCTGACGGCCATCACGGAGGAAAAGGAGATCTTCGTCAAGCACTTCCTCGATTCCGTCGCCGGCGAAGGGTTCTTCCCCAAGGGCGCCTGCGTCGCCGAAGTGGGCTCGGGCGCGGGATTTCCCTCCGTCCCCCTCATGATCGTACGGCCCGACCTCCGCTTTACGCTCATCGAGAGCACGGGGAAGAAGTGCGAATTTCTCAAGGTCGCGCAAAAAGAGCTCGGCCTCAACGCCCGCGTCGTGTGCGGACGGGCGGAGGAGCTCGGACGGCTCGCAACGTACAGGGAACGGTACGACGTCTGCTGCGCCCGCGCCGTCGCCCGCCTCAATACGCTTGCGGAGTACTGCATGCCTCTCGTACGCGTCGGAGGGATGTTCATCGCGTGGAAGGGGGGCATGTCCGAGACAGAGGAAGCAAAAAAGGCGATTTCCGTCCTCGGCGGACGGGCGGACGAAGTCGAATATTCTCTCCCGGACGGAATGGGAGAGCGGACGCTCGTCCTCGTAAAAAAGACGGCGCCGACGCCGCAAAAATACCCGCGCGGAAGGGGCGCGGAGAGGAGAGACCCCATCTTATGAAGGAAATGGCATGCGCGCTGACGGGACATCGCGACGTTCCGACAAATTTCGACAAAAAAATGCTCTTCGACGACCTCGAGGCCATCGTCCGCGCGGGGTATACGATGTTCTATTGCGGCATGGCGATGGGATTCGATCTCATGGCGCTCGAATGCCTCATTGAGCTCAAATCGAGGTACCATGTCCGCGTTGAGGCGTGCATTCCCTTTCCCGATCAGGCAAAGCGCTTTCCCGCGGCTGAACGGGAGAAGTACGAACGGCTGTTAAAGGCATGCGACAGTCAAGCGGTGCTCTATCCAACCTTCTTTCCCGGCGCCTTCTGCGCGCGGGACCGGTACATGGTCGACCGCGCCGAACTTCTGTATGCCTACTGCACAAAGAGCACGGGGGGCGCTTCCTATACCGTGCACTATGCGATCTCGCGCGGCGTGCCCGTCCGCTATTACGGAAAATAGGGAACGGGGTCGGAATTTGCGGGAATTTGCCGGAATCGGAAGAAGAATGAGGAAATTTGTCGAAACAACGGACTCCGTTGTTTTTTTGTTGCCCGCTCGGGAAACTCCGGCGGACTTTGGAGGTTTCTTGGCGCCCCTGCACATGACAGCATATAAATTCCTTCCCAAACGACAAAATCCGACAAAAGCAACCAAAATCTTCGCAGAAAAAGCAGGTACAATAGGGGGAAGGAGAACCAATATGAAAGCATACGAAAAGTGCGTCTGCATCCTGAAACAGGTTAAAAAGGGCTTCTCGGCGGACGGCTCCGCACTGTCCGGCTATCTCACGGCCGAACGAATGGGGAAATCCCTCACCGTCACGGTCCGCCTTCCCTCCGCGGCCCCCGTGTCCGACGGCCGGTACGTCCTCGTCCTCCGTCTCGGCGGGACCGACCGCATCGGCGAACTCCGGGGAGAGCCCCTCACATTTGAGGCCGATTCCCTTGCGGGCGGACTCGCCGCCCTCGTCCTCTTTACCCGCGCGGAGGCCGAACCCGTCGCCTTCGGAACGACGAACGGCACGCCCTCTTATCTGCCGCTCCTCTCTGCCTTCGAGCGGTCGGAGAGCGAAAAGAAGGCCCCCATGTCCGCAAATGCCGTCAAAAAAATCACGGAATCCACCGAAAAGTCCGCCGTTGCGGCCGAGGCGCCTCCCTTTCGCGGTCCGTACGACGACGAGGCCATCGCCGCCGACAATTACTTCCGCAGCCAAGGGCCGCATGATGGAGATGGGCAGGCTCAAAGCGGCAAAGAAGCGGAAGGAGACGGAAAAACGGGCGAAGCTCCGGCTGGGGGCGATGACGGCGCTGTGCATCCGTTCGGCGGCGCTCCGCTCGCCTTCTACGAGAGCGTCCGCGAAAAGCTTGCGCTCCTCTTTGAACGATACCCCGCCGACGACCGTCTCCGCACGGCCTTCCCGCACTCCCGATGGGCGCGCGCCGACGATACCCTCATAGGCATTCTCTACGAAGAGGGCCGCCCGCGCTTTCTCTGCATCGCAAAGGAGGGCTCCGCGCGTCCCGCCGACATGCCCGCCTCCCTCTTTGTCCCCGAGACCCCCTACTCGGACGAGAAGGGCTTTTATGTGCTGTTCCAGTCGGCCGATACGGGTGAGATCGTGACCGTGGGGGAGGGCTGACCGTCCCCGCCTTTCGGCCCTTTCATAATAGGGGAAAGCCGCCTTCCGAAGGAAAAATGCACACCTCGATTGCAAAATCAACGCAATGCCGGCCCGCGCGAAAAATCGCGCGGATTTTTGTTTACAATCGCTTGCGGATGTGGTATAATTAAAATGGGCGGGGATGTGGATTCTTCGCCGAAACACACAAAAATCGGAGGTAAACCATGGCTCTTACAGAGAACAAAAAGGTGCTTGCCTTTGTCGAGGAAAGCGCCAAACTCGCACAGCCCGACAACATCGTCTGGATCGACGGCAGCGAGGCCCAGCTCGAGGCCCTTCGCGAAGAAGCGGTAAAGACGGGCGAAATGATAAAGCTCAACCAGGAAAAGCTCCCCGGCTGCTACTATCACCGCACGGCGCAGAACGACGTGGCGCGCGTCGAGGACCGCACCTTCATCTGCTGCAAAAATAAGGACGATGCGGGCCCCATCAACTATTGGATGGATCCCAAAGAGGCCTATGCCCTCTGCGGAAATATCGCCCGCGGGAAGATGAAGGGCCGTACCATGTACGTCATTCCCTATTCGATGGGCGTCGTCGGCTCCCCGTTCAGCAAGATCGGCATCGAGGTCACCGACTCCATCTATGTCGTCCTCAACATGGCCATCATGACGCGCGTCGGCACCGCATGCTATGACTATCTCGGCACCGACGGCGACTTCATCAAGGGCTTCCACTGCAAGTGCGACGTGGATCCCGAAAAGCGTTACATCATGCACTTCCCCGAAGATGACACCATCATCTCGGTCAACTCGGCTTACGGCGGCAACGTGCTTCTCGGCAAGAAGTGCTTTGCCCTGCGCATCGCGTCCTACCTCGGAAAGCAGGAGGGCTGGATGGCCGAGCACATGCTGATTTTGGGCGTCACCTTCCCCGACGGCAGCAAGCACTACGTCGCGGCGGCCTTCCCTTCCGCCTGCGGCAAGACCAACCTCGCCATGCTCATTCCCCCCAAGCACTACCTCGAAAAGGGATATAAGGTGGAATGCGTCGGCGACGACATCGCGTGGATCCGCGTGGGTGCGGACGGCCGGCTCTGGGCGGTCAACCCCGAGAACGGCTTCTTCGGCGTCGCCCCCGGCACCAATGAAAAGAGCAACCCCAACGCCCTTGCGGCAACGAGAAAGGGGACCATCTTCACCAACGTCGCCATCAACCCCGCCGACAACACCGTGTGGTGGGAAGGGCTCACCAAACCCGCGCCCGAAAAGCTCATCGACTGGCTCGGCAACGATTGGACGCCCGACATGGGCACCAAGGCCGCGCATCCCAATTCGAGATTCACGGCGCCCGCCGCGGGCTGCCCCTGCCTGTCGCCCGAATTCAACTCCAAGGAAGGCGTCCCGCTCGATGCCATCATCTTCGGCGGAAGAAGGGCAACGACGACGCCTCTCGTCTATCAGTCCCGCGATTGGGACCACGGCGTGTTCGTCGGCTCCATCATGAGTTCCGAGACGACGGCAGCTGCGACGGGTGCGGTCGGCGTTCTCCGCCATGACCCCATGGCCATGAAGCCCTTCGCCGGCTACCACATGGCCGACTACTTCGGGCACTGGATCGAGATGGGCAAAAAGATCAAGAATCCGCCCAAGATCTTCAACGTCAACTGGTTCCGTCAGGGCAAGGACGGCGAATTCCTGTGGCCGGGCTTCGGCGACAACATGCGCGTTCTCGAATGGATCTTAAAGCGCTGCATGGGCACGGTGGAGGCACGCGAGACGGCCATCGGCTATGTGCCCTATGCCAAGGACATCGACCTCGAGGGGCTCGACTACTCCGAGGAGACGCTCGAGAGCATTCTGTATGTGGATAAGGCGCGCTGGCGTGCCGAAGCGGACGAGATCGAAGGCTACTACAAGCAGTTCGGCGACCGGCTTCCCAAGGAGCTCAAAGAGAGCCTCGAGACATTGAAGAAAAACTGCGAATAAAGAGGAAAATCCCGACCCCATGTCGGGATTTTTCATGGGGGGAAAAGCTCTCTTGCCCACTCCGTATCCCGACCGAGGGTTGCGTCATTCTGCCCCGACCGAGGCTTCTATTGCAGTCCAAGGTCGGCACGAGCCGAAGGCGAAGTAGCCGAACGAGCATTACGGTGTCCGTGAAAGCACATCCGCGAAGCCCCCCGGTCGATGGGCGGACTTCGTACTTCGGGATCCTTCGCTCCGCTCGGGATGACGCAGGGGCGCCGGGATTGCCCGCCTTGCATGCAAAAATTTTTGCGAAAACCGTGCCCCGAAAATAGACAAAACGCTTTTCCCGTGATATAATAGTAACGCTACATTTTTATAAGGAGCAAACCATGGAATACAACTTACTCACCATTATCGTAATGTTTGCGGTCGTGCTGGGGCTGGGGTATGCGGCGCTCAACTTCTACCTCACCAAAAAGCTCGAAGAGGGCACCGACCGCATGCGTTACATCGCCTCCAAGATCCGCGAGGGCGCGAACGCGTTCATCCTCTATGAGTACAAGATCGTCGCCATTATCGGCGCGGCCGTCGCCATCCTGCTTGCGCTCTTCATCGCATGGGAAGCGGGCATCGCGTTCGTCGTCGGGGCCGTCATGTCCGCGACGGCGGGCTTCATCGGCATGAAGATCGCGACTTACGCCAACGTGCGCGTCACCAACGCCGCCAACGAGACGCGGAACATCGGAAAGACCCTGAAGGTCGCCTTCCGCGGCGGCTCCGTGATGGGCCTGTGCGTGGCGGGCTTCGCCCTCCTCGGCGCCATCCTCGTCTACTGCATCTTCGGCTGGGCGGGCGGCATGCTCAACACGACGATGGGGGAATACGGGCTTCAGGCTGTCGAACACGTCAACCCCATCACGCAGCAGAGCTATAACATCTCCATCATTCTCTCGGGCTATGCCCTCGGCTGCTCCATCATCGCCCTCTTCAACCGTGTGGGCGGGGGAATTTACACCAAGGCCGCGGACATGGGCGCCGACCTCGTGGGCAAGACCGAGGCGCACATCCCCGAGGACGACCCGAGGAACCCCGCCACCATCGCCGACAACGTGGGCGACAACGTGGGCGACGTCGCAGGACTCGGCGCCGACCTTCTCGAGAGCTATGTGGGCGCCATCATGTCCACCATCATCCTCGCCATCGAGGTCTTTACGCACAACATCGCCTTCACCTCGGAGACGCTGTATCAAAAGATGATCCTCTTCCCGCTCATCTTTGCTGGCATCGGCCTCATCGGCTGCGTCATCGGCATCAGCTATCCGCTCTTGAAGCGCAAGCTCTCCGATAATCCGCACCGCGAACTCAACCTTGCGACGTGGATCTCCGCGGGCGTGACGCTCGTGGGCGGCGTGCTGCTCTCCGTATTCCTCTTTATGAAGGAAGAGGATGCCCAGCTCCAAGCTGCCAACTTCCATGTCGGCATCGTCTCGCCGTGGGTGGCGGCGGCGGTCGGCATCATCGCCGGCATCGTCATCGGCATCATCTCCGAGTACTACACGAGCTATGACTATAAGCCCACCAAGAACATCTCCAATGCGAGCAAGGAGGGTCCGGCGCTCACCATCACGCAGGGCCTTGCGACGGGCATGATCTCGACCATGCTCCCCGTCGTCGTGCTCGGCATCGCCATCTTCTCGTGCTACGCCATCGGCGGCATGTACGGCGTGGGCTGCGGCGCGATGGGCATGCTCTCCTTTGTCGCGGCGACCGTCTCCGTCGATACCTACGGCCCCATCTCCGACAACGCGGGCGGCATCGCCGAGATGAGCGGCCTCGAAGAGGAAGTGCGCGGCATCACCGATACCCTCGACTCCGTCGGCAACACGACGGCCGCCATCGGCAAGGGCTTTGCGATCGGTTCGGCCGCCCTTGCGACGCTCTCCATGATGTCGAGCTACCTCTTTGCGGGCGGCCTCTACGGCTACATCGACGGCGTCATGGCAAACGGTGCGCAGATCTTGCTCAACATCGTCCGCGGCGACGTCATCGTGGGCGCCATCGTGGGCGCGGCCATTCCCTACCTCTTCTCGGGCATGCTCATCAACGCCGTCGCCAAGGCCGCAAGGCAGATGGTCGAAGAGGTCCGCAGGCAGTTCCGTGAGAATCCCAAGATTTTGACGGGCGAAGAGGACCCCGACTCCACCAAATGCGTCACCATCTCCTCGCAGGGCGCTTTGAAGCAGATGATCGTTCCCTCCATCGTCGCCATCGCCATTCCCGTCGCGTGCGGGTTTATCTTCGGCGCGGGCTTTGTGGGAGGCATCCTCATCGGCGCGACGCTGTCCGCCATCATGCTCGCCATCTTTACGGGCAACGCGGGCGGCGCATGGGATAACGCCAAGAAGTACATCGAAGCGGGCGGTGTGGAAGGCGCCAAGAAGGGCGACGCCACGCACGAAGCGGCCGTCGTGGGCGACACCGTGGGCGATCCCTTAAAGGACACGGTCGGCCCCTCGCTCGACATCCTCATCAAGATCATGTCCACCATCTCGCTCGTGTGTGTCGTGGTATTCGAGAACTTCAACCTCATGCACCTGCTCGGCATCGAGAGCCTGTTCGGCGCCTGAGGAAGCAAAAAAGCATCCCGTTCCGAGGACTCGGAACGGGAAATTTTTTACGAAGGAAATTCCGGTATGTCTGTCATCGATTGTCTTCTCGTCGCCTGTTTTCTGTTCTTTCTCGGGAGTACGCTCGGTTGGTGCGTCGAAGTGCTGTTCCGCCGCATCTTTACGGCCCGGAAATGGATCAACCCGGGCTTTTTGACGGGCCCGTGCCTTCCGCTCTATGGGTTCGGACTCGTGGGGCTCTTTGCGCTCTCCCGATTGCCCGTCCATACGGGCAACGGCCTGCTCGACGCAGTCCTCATCATCCTCATCATGGGCGCGGCCATGACCCTCATTGAGTACATCGCGGGACTCATCTTCATCAAGGGGATGGGCATCCGCCTGTGGGACTATTCCAACCGGTGGGGGAACGTGCAGGGCCTCATTTGCCCGCTGTTCTCCTTCCTTTGGCTGCTCGTGGCGGCGGTGTTCTATTTTGTCGTCAACGAGCACGTCCTCGCCGCCGTCGGCTGGTTCGTGCACCATCTCGAATTTGCCTTTGTCGTGGGCGTCTTTTTCGGAATTCTGTTCGTTGACCTCGGACATGCCCTGCACATTTCCGCCCGGATCCGTGCATTTGCCAAGGAACACGGGGTCGTCGTGCACTACGAAAAGCTCAAGGAGACGCTGCGCGAGAAGAAGCAGGAGGCGGCGGAAAAGGTCAGCTTTCTGTTCCCGTTCTCGTCGCTGCACGAACACCGCGGCAAGCTCGAGGCGATCAAGGAGAAGTTCTCCACCGCCATCCGCAAGAAGTGACCGTCTGCCTTTCCGTTTCAACAAAAAAACAGGGTCTCCGCGGTGTGCGGAGACCCTGTTCCGTTCTTTCGGACCTCTTTACATGACAACGATGTTGTGCTTGGTGAATTCCTGCTTGAGGTCGGCAGGGAAGTTGTCGTCGGTGATGAGGACGTCGATATCCTCGAGATGGGCAAAGGTGTAGGGCATGATCTTGCCGATCTTGGAGCTGTCGAGCATCATGTAGAGCGACTTGGCCTTCTGGCGGGTCATCTTGAGGAGATCGGCCTCGATCTGCGAAGCGCAGGAGAAGCCGTTCTGCGGCAAAAAGGCCGACGCCGAGATGATGGCAAGTTCGAAGTTGGTGTCGTCGAAGTACGCCTTGGCGACGGGGGAAGCGGTGGAGAGGTTCTCTTTGAGGACCTGTCCGCCGAGGACGGTGAGGTTGACGTTCTTCTTCTGCGCAAGTTCGATGGCGACGGCAAGTCCGTTGGTAAAGACATGCACGTTGATGTCGGGCATCTCCTTTGCGAGGTACATGGCCGTGGTGCCGCCGTCGATAAAGAGGGAAGTGCCCTCATCGATGAGGCGCGCGGCCTTTTGCGCAATTTTGATTTTCTCGTCAGTGTGGATGGCCGTCTTCTTGGTGTAGGGTTCCCCCGACACCTTCTGGACTTCTTTGACGGACATGGCTCCGCCGCGGACACGAATGATCCGGCCCTCCTGCTCGAGTTGGAAGAGATCGCGCCGGAGCGTCATCTGCGAGACGTTCGGGAAGAACTCCGAGAGTTGGTCAAGCGAAAGTTTGCCGCGTTTGTCGAGCAATTCCGCAATTTCCTCAATGCGTTCACGTTTCATAGTTTAACTCCTTAACTTCTTTGCTATATCTTAACACAAAAATTCAAAAAAGACAAGCGTTTTGAGGGGGTCGAATAAAAATTTTTTATAAAAAAACGAAC
This sequence comes from uncultured Clostridia bacterium, assembly GCA_947627015.1. Taxonomy (GTDB): domain Bacteria; phylum Bacillota; class Clostridia; order Christensenellales; family Borkfalkiaceae; genus Gallimonas. The sequence goes on from CANQUL010000021.1 coordinate 21,989, forward strand.
TTTTTTTTGCTGTTCATTCACACTATGAACCTAATTTTAGGGGAAAATTTATCACCAAAGTGAACGAAACGGCTTTTTTGTACACAAAGCGAACACAAAACGGCTTTTTGCGACGAAAAATTCCCCCATAGGGGGGAACGGGGGGAGCGCCCGGCGGGGCGCGTAATTTCAAAAAGCAATGTGCAAAAACGGTTGCATTTTTGCAGGCGGAATGGTATAATTTTTGCAGACCCGCGGGGAAGGCGCAATTCCCCCCGCGGCGCATACGCTGATAGGGAGGAGGCAGACATGTTTTTCCGGAAACTCAAGGCAGACATCGCGGCGGCCAAGCGGAACGATCCCGCGGCGCGTTCGTCTCTCGAAGTCTATCTCACCTATTCGGGCGTCCGCGCGCTCATCTGGCACCGCAGAGCGCATTTTCTTTACACCAAATTGCACCTCAAGCTGTTTGCGCGCATGCTGTCGCAATGGGCGAAGCGGCGCACGGGCATCGAGATCCATCCCGCGGCGGTGATCGCCCCCGGGGTATTCATCGACCACGGCGCGGGCGTCGTCATCGGCGAGACGGCCGAAGTCGAAGAGGGCGTCGTCATCTATCAGGGCGTCACGCTCGGCGGCAC
>CANQUL010000022.1 GCA_947627015.1 uncultured Clostridia bacterium
ACCCGCACACCGCTCTCAAGGAAGGCACCGGCATCGACGGTAAAACTCCCACGATGCCCGCAAAGGGGAACGAAGAGGGCGTCGGCAGAGTGGGCAACCTGAACGCCAACGCCGGCTCCGGTATCACCTTCTACGTCCATGCAAGCGCGGCGGGCAAGGCAACGCTCTCCGTCTCTGTCGGCAAGCGCGGCAAGGAACTCACGTTTACGCAGAGCATGAAGATCACCGTCAACGGGCAGGACGTTACGAGCGAAGCCAAAATCCCCGCATGCGGTGCGGATCCCGATTTCAACACCTATGTAACGGTCGAGATCGGGGAGATCGATCTCAACGAAGGCGACAACATCATCGCATTCGAGATGATTTCGGGCGATGCGGGAGAAGGCTTCAACTTCGATGCCATCATCCTCCACACCGAGACCGCTACGCTCACATGGGGGAGCGCACCCGCCGCTGCGGCAGCGTTGGCTCCCTTCACCAAAAAGCTCTTTTGAGCAAAGATGACCATACCATGTCCGAGGGAATCCCTCCAAAACCTCCTCGGACATCCTGAAAATCATTCTTTCTCTTCCCCCTTGTACGGAGCGGCCGCGGAACTTTCGCGGCCGCTCTCTTTTCATAGAAAGCTCCAAAAACGGGGAAGAATACGAATCTGAAACCGAAGAATATGCACATTTGCGGATTCGGATGTTGACAAATTTCAAATTTGTGATAAAATTAAAGTTGGAATCAAATAGGAGGAGAATACGCATGATACGAACGGCAATCGTAGAGGACAATCCCGAACACGCCCAAACGATCTCCGGGTTTCTGCATCGCTATGCGGACGAGTGCGGCCGCTCGGTCGAGACCGAGTTTTTCGGGAGCGGCGCCGAATTTCTCGAGGGGTACGGCAAGGGGTACGACATCGTGTTCCTCGACATCGAACTGCCCGGAAAGGATGGCATGCACGTTGCGGCGGAGCTCCGCGCCGTCGACCGCTCCGTCCTCATCATCTTTGTGACCAACCTCGCGCAGTACGCCGTCAACGGCTACGACGTGCAGGCCTTCGACTTCATCGTAAAGCCCATCAAGTACTACAACTTTGCCATGAAGCTCCGCCGTGCGTTCGAGTGCCTCGACAATTCGTGCAAGCGCAAGATCTGGGTCACGACGCGGCAGGGCAAGCAGATGATCGACGCCGACAAACTCAAATACGTCGAAGTCATGCAGCACACGCTCGTCTTTCACATGAAGGGGGAGACGGTGAGCGGCACGGGCACCTTAAAGAGCGTCCAGACGGCGCTCGCGGGCCTTCCCTTCGCCCTCTGCAACCGCTGCTACCTCGTCAACCTGCACTTCGTCACGCAGATCGACGGCAACACCGTTTGCGTGGGAGGGGAGATGCTGCAGATCTCCATTCCCAAGAAGAAAGAATTTTACTGCGCGCTCAACAAGTATCTCGCCGCAGGGGGAGGCACGGAATGAGTTATCTCTGGTGGTATAAACTGATGTTCGTTACCGAGCTCCTCGTCGCGGAAGGTTTTGTGACCTTCCGGTTCGAGCGTCGCAAACTCTGGCCGCTCCGCCTTCTTCTTGCGGTGGCGGCCGTTTATCTTCTCGCCGTCCTCTTCCCGCTTCCCCAATCGTTCGCCTATTCGGGCTGGTACCTCTCGGCGATGTTCCTCATCCTCTTTGCGGCGACCTTCCTTGCGCTCATCTTCGTATTCCGGATCTCCGTCATGAGCGGGCTGTTCTGCGCCATCACGGCGTACACCGTCCAGCATCTCTCCTACGAGATCTACTCCATCCTCTCCATTCTCTTCCCGCTGCTGTCCCGTCAGGACATGTACGGCAGCGGCATCGTCGATTTCGGCTCCTTCAATCCAAGCGTCATCGTGGCGCTGCTCATCTATTTCGACATCTTCGTCCTCATTGCGGGGATCTCCTACTTCATCCTCCGCAAGTACATGCGCGAGGACACCAAGATCCGCGTCAACGGCATGATGCTCCTGTACAGCGCCGTTATCCTGCTCATCGACGTCATCCTCAATGCCTTTGTCGTCTATATCCATGAGTATGTCAAGTCGTATGAGCTCATCATCTGCATCTACAACGCGCTGTGCTGTCTGCTTGTGTTCTATATCCAGATGAACGTCGTCCGCCAGCGCGACATCGAAAAGGAGATGGAGAGCATGGCCGCGACCATCAGCCAGATGCACAAGCAATACGTCCTCCGCAAGGAGAGCATCGACCTCATCAACCGCAAGTGCCACGACCTCCGCTATCAGATGGCACGGTTTGCGGCGGGCAGCGCCGTCGACCGGGAGGAACTGCGCAAGATCGAGGACGCCATCGCCATCTATGACAACACCGTCAAGACGGGCAACGAGGTCCTCGACGTCATCCTGACCGAAAAGAGCCTCCTTTGCCGCGAGAAGGGCGTCGAACTCAGCTGCATGGCCGACTGCTCCCGCTTTACGTTCATGCACGAGGGCGAACTCTATGCCCTCTTCGGCAATCTCGTGGACAACGCCATCGAGGCCGCGGAGGGGCTCGAGGACCTCGACAAGCGGTGCATCGGCATCAACATCCACACGGTGGGGGACTTTGTGAGCATCGTCATCGAGAACTATTTCAGCGGCGCGATCGAGTTTGCGGACAGCCTTCCTAAGACGACCAAGGGAGACGCGAGCTATCACGGATACGGCCTCCGGAGCGTGGAGGCGATCGTCAAGCAATACGCGGGCAATCTCACCGTCCTTGCCGAGGACGGCATCTTCCGCGTGACCATTCTCATCCCCATTCCGGTCAAGAAATAACAAGTTCGTTCATCTCAAACCGAAGAATATGAAATCGGTATTGACATTTTTTTCCCCGTCGGTTATCATGAATGCGAACAGAAAATGTTCAAAAATCCAAAAAAGGAGAAAAGAATGAAAAAGAGGAAACCTTGGGGCTTTTTTGCCGGACTGTGCGGGATCTTCGCCTTCTACCTCACCGTAGCCTTCGTGGCGGTGGGGCTCATTCTCGGAAGGATCGAAGCGGAAACCACCGGTCAGGGCAATCTCTTCGGCACATGGTGGCAGATCCTGCTCTTTGCGGCGGATATGCTCTGCGTGTTCGGCATGGCTGTGTTCATCGTTCTCGCGATCCGCGGAAGGACGTCGGCACAGCGCAAGGCAACGGATGCAAAGGAGGTCACGCGTGAAACTGTTTAACAAATATCTCTGGACGCTCTTCTCCATCTTTTTTGCCATCGCGTTCGTCATTTTCATCGTCGGCGAAGGCGTTGTGAGAGAAAACGAACAGAATATCAACTACGGATTGGGCATCAACCCCAACAAGCAGGTCACGGACGAGACGGGGGAAGTCGTGAACGACTATCCGTCCGAGTTCAAAAAGGCCGACGGCACGCTCGACGACGTTGCCATGCGGAAGAACTCCATGGCCGTTGCCGAGGAAACGGGCGCGGAGGGCGCCGTGCTGCTCTGGAACGACAACCAAGCCCTCCCGCTCAAGGCGAACGCCAAGATCAGTCTCTTCGGCGTCTCGAGCAAGCCCAAGAACTACATCTATGTCGGACACGGCTCGGGCAACGTCCCGGTCACGACAAAGGACTTCCCGAATCTCAAGGATCAATTCGAATCGGAGAAGAAGTACACGGTAAATTCCGTGCTGTGGGATTCCTATCCCGACACGCAGGTCTATGCGATGCTCTCCAATCCCAACGGCGATGACAACCACTATCGGGAATTCACCGTAAACGAAAAGGCGTGGAGCGCGGTGAATACCGCAGCCGTATCCGCCTCGTTCAAGGACTACGGCGACGCGGCGATCTACTTCATCTCGCGCACGGGCGCCGAGGACGGCGACACGTGGTTCGACACGAGCGTGAACACCGCGGACGGGCACATCGACAACGACTATCTCAACCTCACCAAGAACGAGGTCGATACGCTCAAAGCGCTCTGTGACCTCAAAAACAGCGGCACCTTCTCCTCCGTCATCCTCGTGCTCAACACGGGCACCCCGATGCACATGAAGGACATCCTCACCTATGACATCGACGCCTGCCTCTGGGCGGGGATGGGCGGCAACGCCTCGTTTGCGGCGATCTACGACGTCATGAGCGGCAAGGTCAATCCGTCGGGCCGTCTCGCGGACACTTATGCCTACAACGGAAAGTCGGCGCCCTCGACCGTGAATACGGGCGCATTCGAGTTCACCAAATACGGTTCGCTCCCCGCGGAGAACCGTGGGAGCAACAGCTACAACCATGCCTACATCGTGTACGAAGAGGGCATCTACATCGGCTACCGCTACTACGAGACGCGCTATGCCGACGCCGTCATGAAGCAGGGCAACGCGACTTCGGCCGCGGGTGTCGTCAACGGGAGCGGCAACTGGAGCTACCGGGACGAAGTCAAGTTTCCGTTCGGCTACGGACTCTCCTACACGAGCTTCTCTTATTCCGACTTTTCCGTCGATGAGACAAGCGACGTCTATACCATGTCCGTAACTGTCACGAACAAAGGGCAGGTCGCAGGCAAGACGCCCGTGCAGATCTACCTCCAGAAACCGTACACCCAATACGACAAGGACAACGGCATCGAGAAGGCGGCGGCCGAACTCGTCGGCTTCGAAAAGACGGACGTCATCGAGCCCGGAAAGTCGGAGACCGTCACCGTGACCGTACCCAAATACGAGCTCAAGACATACGATTCCTACGGCAAAAAGACGTATATCCTCGAAAAGGGCGATTACTACTTTGCGACGGGATCCGACGTGCACGACGCACTCAACAACATGCTTGCCCTGCAGGGCTACACGGCGTCGGACGGCATGGTCGATTCGCTCGGCGCCTCCGCAGACGGCAATTCCGCCCTTGCCGCCCGCAAATCGGTGGGGAAGGACGACTACACCATCTATTCCAAGTCGCCCGTCAACCCCGACGTCCGGGTGACCAACCAATTCGACGACGTCGACTTCAAGCTCTACGCCGGCACGTCCGACCAGCGCGACAAGGTGACCTATCTCTCGCGCAAGGATTGGAAGGGCACCTACCCCGAAGCTCCCGTGCAGATGGAAGCGCGCAACCGCGTCTTTGTCACCGACATGCAGTTCAGTTCCAAGGTCAAGCCCGACCCCGACGCCGTCATGCCTACTTACGGCACGGTGACCAATCCCGGCGGACAGCTCAACCTCGTGAACATGAAGGGGCTTCCCTACGACGACGAGCACTGGAACTATCTTCTCGACCAGCTCACATGGGAAGAGACCGTCACGCTCTGCGGCGTGGGCAACCACATCATCAGCGCCTGCAAGAGCATCAATTCTCCCGCCGTGCTCGCCTACGACGGGCCCGCGGGCGTAAAGGGAACGGCTCCCAAGGACGTCGGCTCTTACATGGCCTTCCCGGACGGCGTGCTTCTCGCAAGCACATGGAACGAACCCCTCGTGGAAAAGGTATGCAAGGCCTTCGGGCATGAACTCATCCATGCGGGCATCGGCGAAATTTACGGCACGGGTGCGGGCATGCACCGCTCCGTCTACGGCGGAAGAAATTGGGAGTACTTCTCCGAAGATCCCTTCCTCAGCGGCCGTGCGCTCACGGCGGAAGTCAAGGGTCTCCAGAGCAAGGGCGCCATCGTCAACATCAAGCACTTCGCGCTCAACGATCAGGAGATCTACCGTTGCGGCACCACGACGTGGGCCAACGAACAGACCGTCCGCGAGATCTACTTAAAGGCCTTCGAACCTGCCGTCACCGAGGGGCATGCCAACGGCGTCATGAGCTCCTTCAACCGCATCGGCTGCACCTGGGTCGGCAGACACAAGGGCCTTCTCACCGAAGTGCTCCGCAACGAATGGGGCTTTGTCGGCCTCGTCGAAACGGACTCCGCAACGGGCACCTACATGCGTCTCACCGACGTGCGTGCCGAAGCCGTGCTCGCGGGCAACGACCTGTGGCTGCGCGGCAACACGAGCGAACTCTGGAACGGCTATGAGGAGAACGCAACGGTCGCCTGCGCCCTGCGCGAATCGGCCCACAGGATCCTCTACACCGTGCTCAATTCCTTTGCCATGGACGGCGTGGGCAACAACACGCGCTGGGTCTATGAGACGCCGTGGTATTACACCGTGATCACGTCGGCACAGATCGCGACGGGCGTGCTTACGGCGATCAGCATCGCAATGGCGGTGACATCCTTCGTCCTGCCGCTCAAAAAGAAAAAGGAGGAAACATTATGAAGATCCATGCCAAAAAAATTCTGCTGACCTGTCTTACGCTCGCATCGGCGGCAGCCCTTGCGCTCGGCATCGCGGCCTGTACGCCCCCGGACGGTCCCGACCCCGGTCCCGACCCCAAACCCAAGCCCGATGACCATGTCTGCGAGACCAAGTGTCCCGAATGCGGCCTCTGCCTCGATCCCGAGTGCACGGAGGACGCCTGTGCCGAAAAGTGCGGCGATGCGCTTACCTACAACTACATCTTCGATTCGACCTCGCTCCGGGTCGCCAAGACCAATGCGACCGTCAATCCCGGCGGGGGATGTATCGAGGACTTCAACAAGGAGAAGAAATCTTCCATTGTCTATCGGCTCAACGCTTCCGCGGAGGCTACGGTGACGCTCACCGTCTATGTCTCCACCACGACCGAGGAGAACGTCTTTACGGACGTCATCGAGGTCAAGGTCAACAACGGTGAAAAGTTAGACCGTCCCGCCAAGATCCCCACGTCGTTGAGCGGCGCATGGGCGCAGGTCTACCTCGGCTGCATCAAGCTGCAAAAGGGCTCCAACGAGATCTCCTTTGTGGCGCAGGGCGACGGTACGAAGGCCCACAACTTCCAGAAGATTGAGCTCTTCGGCGATCTCGACAGCATCGAGCTCGAACAGGCCTCGGGGCTCTGGCATGAATGTCAGTCCAAGTGCGAGACGTGCGGCAAGTGCATCAACTTCAGCTGCTACAACACGGGCTGTGCGGACAAGTGCGAGTGCGAGAGCGGCGCTCCCGCCCACATCTTTTGGGTATGCGACGAGCGCGTCAAGACCAGCCGTGCGGTCAATGCGGAACTCGACGGCATCGGCGCATCGTGGGGTCAGGTCACGACCATGGTCTACACGATCAAGGCCGCCGAGGACATGACCGTAAAGTTCGGCGCCGTCATCTCGACGGATGCCAAGGAACGTCTCTTCACCGATCAGTTCCCCGTCACCGTAAACGGCGTGCGCGTCACCGGTGCGACGGGTAAATGCCCGCAGGGCGAAAAGAGAAGCTACAACGACTATCATCTCGTCTTGGTCGGTGAAATGAAGCTCAAGAAGGGCATCAACACCGTCCGCGTCGATCAGGATCTCTCGGGCAGGTCCAACGCCAATTGGGGCACGGCCTACAACTTCCAGTCCCTCATCCTCTTCACCGACAAGGACGTCGGTTGGGCGGAGAGCGAGCACACGCTCGAAGAGGTGCCCGAAGTTGCGGCGACCTGCAAGACGCCCGGCACCAAGGCGCACTGGGTCTGCACCGATGCGGAGTGCGGCAAGATGTTCCTCGACCCGTACGGCTCCGAAGAAGTGCAGCAGTCCGGCCTCACCGTCCCCGCATCCGAGAGTAAGCATACCTTCACCGTCTCCGACGGCAAAGTCACCTGTTCCGTTTGCCAAAAGCAGCTCACCGAACTCTTCGATCCCCTCGACGACAAGGTGACTTTCGTGGACAAGGACGGAAAGACCAAGGTAAAGGATAAGAATAACGAAAAGCACGTCGGATTCTCCAACGGCAGCGACAAGACCGACACTCTCACCTTCTACATTCAGTCGAACAAGCAGACGACGGCCGACCTCTGGACGAATGTCAGCGCCATCGCTTCGGGCGAAGTCGTCTACACGAGCAGCTGGACGGTCAAGGTGAACGGCACGGAGATCACGAGCGAGACCATTCATCACGTCTATGATGCGTCCCGCGGCGCCAAAAACCGCTACTTCGATCATCTCTATGAGTACGTTGCAAGCATCACGCTCAACGAGGGCGTGAACACCATCGAGTTCATCTCCACGGGCGTCAACGCACTCAACTTCGAAAGACTTGCCTTCCTCAACACTGCGGAGGGGACAACGCTCACGCTTGTCTCCAAGCCCGCCGAGGACGCAAAAGCACCCGAAGCCGCGATTCTCAACCGTCACGACGACTGAGTTCGTATTTCCTCCTGAGAGGGGCGGGGCGGACCGATTGCCCCGTTCCTCTCCGAACGCTTCAAAGAGAACACAATTCTCCTTCTTATAAAGAGACGCCCGCGGATTTTTTTCCGCGGGCGTCTGTTAAACAGCGGAATTTGTCCATAATTTCATAGGAATTTTCTTGAATCCCGCGGTGCGGAATGATAGAATAGAGTAAAATTTGAAAGATTCGGCACACCTTTCGGGGGCCCCCGAAAGCGTTCCATGGAACGCTTTCATAAAAAACACATAGTTGTTTTCATGGATGAAGAAACTATCAAATGTTCAGTAACAGAATATTTGATAAAATAAAAATTTCAGGAGGTAAGAAATGGTAACAAAATGGCTTGTTCGTGGGTTTACGACATTTTTCACGGTTTTGTTTACTGTGATGCTCGGACTTACGACATTGGCAAATGTATCGGAATCTGATATTAACCAGATGCTTGGTACGACATCCACTAAAATTGTGGAAACAGGAGAGGTAGTCGATACAGAGTATTTCAAGAAAAAGACTAACTCAATTGAGGAGCTCATGCAAAATAAGCTTAAAATTATTGAGCAAATCACTGACGAGGGAACCGTTTTATTGAAGAATGAAAACGACACTCTTCCGCTAAAAGGAGGAAAAAACGTTACTCTGTTCGGTAAAGCAAGCTACAACTCGGTTTATGGAGGTAAATCGGGTAACGCCGCAATCGGCAATTCCGGGAATGTGAATATTAACTTTACATTTAAGCGCGGCTTGGAAGATGCAGGTTTTTCTGTAAATGCAGATATGTGGAATTATTATGCAGGGAAAAATCTTGCATACACTTCCGCACCGACGGAAGAGGTTGCGCCGTCGGAACTTCCGATGGATTCTGTTTCCGCTTATAAAGACGCGGGAGTTGTTGTTTTCTCGCGTGTAACGGGCGAGGGTTCCGATGCGGCAAGTGACTATTACGAACTTGTTTCCGCGGAGCTTAACCTTCTTAAAGCGGTGGAAGATGTATGTGACAAGGTTATCGTCATCATAAATTCTCCTTCACCGATTGCGATTCACGCATTAAAAACGGACGCAAAGGTTGGTGCAATTCTTCAAATCGGCGGTCTGGGTGCGCGCGGAGCGGAATCGATTGGCAATATCCTTGCCGGAAAAGTAAATCCCTCCGGTAAACTGGTAGATACTTATGCAGCCGATTCGAGATCTTCTGCGGCCTATCAGTCGGCGGGAACTGCGGAATACAGCAATTCTTCGGAGCTTGATGCTGCGGCTACGGATATCGGTATAGGTAGTGGTAAGCAATATACCATATACAATGAAGGTATTTACGTGGGCTATAAGTACTACGAGACGCGCTATGAAGACTGTATGCTCAATCAGGGGAATGCAGCGTCTGCAGCAGGTACTTTTATGAGCGAAGGCTTTTGGGATTACGACGAAGAGGTGGATTATTCGTTCGGTTACGGTGGTTCTTATACTACTTTTGATAAGGAAATCACCGCTTTTGAAGTAGAAGACAACGTTGTAAAAATTTCCGTGAAAGTTACCAATACCGGTAGCGTAGCAGGAAAGGAAGTCGTTCAGCTTTATGTTCAGTCGCCTTACACGGCTTATGATAAAACGAACGGAGTAGAAAAGTCTGCAATCCAGCTCGTTAATTTCGGCAAAACCGATATTTTAGCGCCCGATGCTTCCGAAACCGTTACGATCAAGATGGATCTGTACAATATCGCAAGCTATGACTATAAGAATAAGAAGACTTGGATATTGGACGACGGAAATTATTATTTTGCAATCGGTAACGGCGCACACGATGCGCTCAATAACGTATTGGCTAAAAAAGAAGTTTCCGCAGTGAAAGGCAATGCCGAACTTGTGAAAGAATGGAAGAATCGCACATTTGAGACTTATGATGAGTACAAATTTTCCGAGGCAGGTTTCACTACGGAAAACGGGTTGTTCCATAATAATACCGAAACGAAGTATACGAACAGATTGGATAGTGCCGACCTCAACAGCCTTATCGGTGCAAATACGGTAAAATACCTTTCCAGACAGGATTGGAGCGGAACTTGGACAACGGGTTTGCAGGGAATAACTGCGACCCCTGCCATGATTGACCGTATTACACTGAAATCTACTTATACGCCGGGTAAGGCAGTAGGGGACAAATACAAGTACGGAGCCGATACCGCCTACAATATTTTATTGGCAAAAGGCCTTGATTATGACGATCCGTTCTGGGCAGAAATTCTTAACCAGCTTTTGATAGAAGAAATGATCGTCACAGTCGGCAAGAACTTCGGTGCAATCGAATCGATCCGCAGTTTGAGTTTCAACGGCACGGTTGATAACGACGGTGTGGGTTCAGGGCCTGCCACAAGTTATCTTTCCACTTATAATAACGGTTCAACGCCATTTGAAGGGGTTACAAATTACAGCGACCTCGATCCGAGAATGTATCCTTCGGAAACGGTAGATGCCGCAACCTTCAACCAGAAACTCATCTATGAATTGGGTGAAATTCAAAGTGAAGATTGCTTCTATAATGGTATGACAACCCTGTGGGGACCCGGTTTGAATATTCACAGACATCCTTATTCGGGACGTAACTTTGAATATTTCTCCGAAGACTCTATGCTGACATATATCCTTGGTGCGCAGGTAACGGCGGGCTTGCAGTCAAACGGTGTAATCGCTTCACCCAAGCACTTTGCATTCAATGATCAGGAGACAGGGCGTTATGGATTCGCTGCCTATACAAACGAGCAAGCAGGACGCGAAAACAGCCTTCGTGGTTTTGAAGGCGCGGTAGCAGTTGCAAAAGCCAAGAACATTATGACCGCGCTTAACAGAATCGGTTGCGATTGGGTCGGCGCAAGTACAGCGCTTCAAAACGAGATTTTGCGCGACGAATGGGGCTTTGACGGATATACGATTACCGACAATGCAACGCAGGCTTATATGGCGGGCAGATGTATTGCACTCGGAACGGATAAGTTCATGCTTCTCCCGGGGAACGACAGAAGTAAAGAACTCAATAAAGACGCACTCTTGGCTGACGATACTCTCTTTGGAGCTGTGCGCGAAGCATGTCATAGAATTTTATACGTCTACGTCAACAGCAAGGCAATGAACGGCGTTTCCAGTACTAGCATGATCGTGGAGGTAACGCCTTGGTGGAAGACTGTGATTGCAAATATCGATGTCATTCTCGGTTGTCTTGTTGCGCTGGGGGTTGTAGGCTGTGTCGCGACATATAAGAAGGAAGAACCTTCCAAGGAGGTCGAATCATGAAAAACCTTTTTAACAAAAAAGGAGTAGGATTTTACTTGCAGCTCGGCACGATCCTGTTTGCAATCGTAGGATTGATCTCATATTTGGTTGCAGGACAAGATAGTTACGGCTTGGATGTGGGCGTAGTCGTTTTGCTTGCGCTTGGAATTGTCGTTGGACTCGTATTCTGCATCAAGGATTGGTTTACGGCGGGACCCATTATTGTTATGGCGTTTTTCGGCGGAGCGGTCGGCTTGTTTCTTGTTTCCAGATTCATGTACTACTCGTATCTGTATTTTGGCGTTGACGCTTCCAGCACGATATCCGGCGCGATGCTTGCGACGACTGTCTCATTCGTCTTAATGCTCGTATTGGGAATCGTTTCTGCTTTCTTTGCTTGGGATAAAGGAGGTAAAAAGTCATGAAATCCACGAAAAGCATGACGTTAAAGCAATGGATCTTGTCTGCTTTAACGGGAGTTCTCTGCATTGTTATTCTGTCGTTTCTTATTTATACAATTCTTGTAGTTGTCAACAAGGACAAAGCCGATGAACCTGTCGTACCCGATCCGGTTGACTATGAATTCACTTTTGAAGGACAGATTACACTGCTTAACGATATTAAGTATCATGTTGTTATGAACGGGAAAGACGGGGATTTCGAGCTTGTTCCCAATAAGCTTGCTCCCATTACGGGTACTTACAAGTTAACGCAGGGGAAAGGATACACGTTCTTCTTCAACGATGCGAATGGTACAGAGGTGCGTACACAGTATGATGCTTCTACAAAGGAATTCGGTTTTATATACACCCTTGATCTTGGCTCGGCACGTGGCTCGGGCAATGTGAAATTGACTTGGAAGAACGAAGACTTTATCTTGGTTGGCGACGCGTGGGGAGATATTCCTTTTTTCGCAGGAAGCGCACCGGCCGGGTTTATGAATTTTGGCATGCAGATGGTATGCAAAGCTGACGATACATTCCGCCTGTTCAGTCCTGATTTTGCGACATATGTTACAGAAATCAACGGTGCTTATGCTTATGAAAACGGTGCTTACGTATTTACAGTCGGCGAGAAAACTTATACGTCTGAGCTTAATGAAGAGTCCGGTCTGCACGAAGTGGATATCCCCATAGAGGTTCCCGTTCTAAACTCGACGTTTACGGCACACTTAATTCAGGTTATTCTTACAGTTGATTAATTCGTGTTAGAACAATGGCAACAACGGATTGCTGAAAAGTTAACCGTTGTCGTGAAACGGTATCGGGTCCTTCGGCGGCATGTTTTCCTCCTCCCCAATAACGGACGCCCGCGGATTTTTTCCGCGGGCGTCTGTTAAACAGCGGAATTTGTCCAATCCCTTCAAAAAAATTTCTTGACATTCGGGTCCGCCTATTCTATAATGAAACCGATGAATACGTTACGAACTTTTCAAACCGAACATACCGCGCTCGGGATCGAATTCGGTTCCACGCGCATCAAGGCCGTGCTCACGGACGAACGGGGCGTTCCGGTCGCCGTCGGCTCTCACGATTGGGAGAATCGGCACGAGGGGCACATCTGGACGTACACGGTGGAGGACATTCTGTCCGGCCTCCGTAGCGCCTACGCCGGCTTAAAGGCCGATTTCAGGCAGAAGTACGGGACGACGATCCGCCGGATCGGAGCCATCGGCATTTCCGCCATGATGCACGGCTACCTTCCGCTCGGGGCGGACGGCAGTGTGCTCGCGCCCTTCCGCACCTGGCGCAACAACACGGCGGCCAAGGCGGCGGAGGAGCTCACCGCGCTCTTCGGCTATCCCATTCCCGCCCGTTGGTCGGTCGCGCACCTCTATGAGGCCGTTCTCGAGGGGGAAGAGCATCTCTTCCGCCTTGCGCATCTCACCACGCTCGCGGGCTATGTCCACGGACTGCTCACGGGGGTGAATGCCGTCGGCATCGGCGAGGCATCGGGCATGTTCCCCGTCGACCCCGTAAAAAAGACCTACAAAGAGGACTTGCTCGTAAAGTTCGACCGTCTCACGGCGGGGAAACTTCCCGCACCGCTCCTTCGGCTTCTGCCCGCGATCCTGCTCGCGGGAGAGGACGCGGGACGGCTCACCGAAGAGGGCGCGCGGCTGCTCGATCCCGAAGGCGATCTCCTGCCCGGGATTCCGTTCTGCCCGCCCGAAGGAGACGCCGGTACGGGCATGGTAGCCACCAACGCGGTCAGACCGCGTACGGGAAACGTCTCGGCGGGGACGTCCGTCTTTGCCATGATCGTCCTCGAAGGGGAGCTCCGCAAGGTGCATCCCGAGATCGATCTCGTCACGACGCCCACGGGCGATCTCGTCGGAATGGTGCACTGTAACAACTGCACGTCCGACCTCAACGCGTGGGTTGGGCTGTTCGGCGAATTTGCCGCTCTTCTCGGCAAGACGCCGGACCGCGGCGAACTCTATGATCTTCTCTACAACAAGGCGCTCGAAGGCGACAAGGACTGCGGCGGACTGCTCTCCTATAACTACGTTTCGAACGAGCACGTCACGGGCGTTGAGCACGGACGGCCGCTCTTTGTCCGCAAGGCCGACGCAAAATTTACGCTCGCCAACTTCATGCGCGCCCACCTCTATTCCGCATTCGGAGCCCTCAAACTCGGCTGCGACATCCTTCTCGGCGAAGAGGGGGTGCGGCTCGACCGCGTCATGGGACACGGCGGGATCTTCAAGACGGAGGGCGTCGCGCAGTCCTTCCTCGCGGCGGCGCTCAACTCTCCCGTCACCGTGCTCTCGACGGCGGGGGAAGGCGGCGCATGGGGCATGGCGATCCTTGCAAACTATCTCTTCCATCGTCAAAAGCCGCTCGACGTCTATCTCGACGAGGAGATCTTCGCAGGGCAGGAGGGGACGACGATCGCTCCCAATCCCGCCGACGTCGAGGGGTTCGAACAATTTGCGACACGATATCGCGCGGGGCTTCCCATCGTGCGGGAAGCCGTGAAGCGCATGCAATAAAGGAGGCTCTCATGCTCGAAGAACTCAAAGAACGCGTCTGTCTCGCCAATCTGGAGCTGGAAAAGAACAAGCTCGTCCTCTATACCTGGGGCAACGTGAGCGGCATCGACCGCGCAAGCGGCCTCTTTGTCATCAAGCCCTCGGGCGTTGCGTATTCCGAACTGTCCCCCTCGGACATGGTAGTGGTCGATCTGCTCGGAAATGTCGTAGAGGGCACGCTTCGTCCCTCCTCGGATACGCCCACGCACGCCGAACTCTACCGGGCATTTCCCAAGCTCGGCGGCATTACGCACACGCATTCGACGTACGCCACGGCATGGGCGCAGGCGGGTCGGGATATCCCGTTCTACGGGACGACGCACGCCGATTATTTTCACGGCGACATCCCCTGCGCGCGCGCCCTCACGCGGGAAGAAGTGGAGGGGGACTATGAGGCGAACACGGGCCGCGTGATCGTCGAACGGTTCCAAGGTCTCGATCCGCTGGAACTTCCCGGTGTCCTCGTCAAGAACCACGGCGTCTTTGCGTTCGGCACGGACGCGGCCGCCTCCGTCTATCATGCGACCGTCCTCGAAGAAGTCGCCAAGATGGCCGCGATCACCGAATCCGTCCGCCCCAATGTCACGCGCGCCGACGGCTATCTGCTCGAAAAGCACTACCTTCGCAAGCATGGAAAGCATGCCTACTACGGGCAGAAGAAGTAACGCTGCGCCCGCTATGGCGCATACCGGCAAATCACCCGTTTCCTTCCCGGGAACGGAAAATCAATTAGGAGATAAAAATTATGAAAGAAAAGATCGTGTATTGGATCACGGGCTCGCAAACGCTCTACGGCGACGATGTGCTCGCCCATGTGGCGCAGCACTCTAAGGAAATGGCCGCCTATCTCAACCGCTATCTGCCCGTCACCGTTCGTTACCTCACCACCTGCAAGAGCTCGGAGGAGATCGAAGCGGCCGCCCGCCGTGTCAATGCAGACAGCCGCTGCATCGGCGTCATCCTCTGGTGCCATACCTTCTCCCCGGCCAAGATGTGGATCAAGGGCCTCGGACTGCTGCAAAAGCCCGTCTGCCACTTTGCCACGCAGTACAACGAGGAACTCCCTTACGAGACCATCGATATGGACTTCATGAACGAGAATCAGGCCGCCCACGGCGACCGCGAACTCGGCTACATCATCGCCCGTATGCGCGTCGAAAACAAGGTTATCGTAGGCCACTATACGGACATGGGTGCCATCGATGAGCTCTCGTCGTGGTGCAAAGTCGCCGCAGGGCTCGCCTTCTCCAAGACTGTAAAGGTGTGCCGTTTCTCGGACAACATGCGTGACGTTGCCGTCACCGAGGGCGACAAGATCGACGCGCACGAAAAGCTCGGCTGGCAGGTCGATTACTATCCCATCGGCGAACTCGCGGAATACATCGGGGCAGTCACCGAAGAGGAGACCGACGCACTCATGGAAGAGTACGCCCAAAAGTACACGATGGGCACCGACCGCACGGAGGTCGTCCGCGAGCAGGCAAAGTACGAGATCGCCATCGAAAAGTTCTTAAAGGACAAGGGCGGCTACATCGGCATCGTCGACCACTTTGGCACGCTCTGCGGGCTCAACCAGCTCCCCGGGCTCGCCATTCAGGACCTTCAGAGCAAGGGCTACGGGTTCGGTGCGGAAGGCGATTGGAAGATCGCCGCGCTCGGCGCAGTCATGCAGTACATGGCGGACCAGAAAGGCACCGGAATGATGGAGGACTACACCTATGACTTAAAGGAGGGCCTGTGCCTCGGTGCGCACATGCTCGAGGTCTCCCCGCAGTTTGCCGCGACCAAGCCCGAGATTCAGGTGCATCCGCTGAGCATCGGCGGCAAGAGCGATCCCGCGCGTCTCGTGTTCGAGGGCATCTCCGCGCCCGAGGCCATCGCCGTCTCCATGGTGGACATGGGCAACCGCATGCGCCTCATCATTCAGAAGATCGAGCTCGTCAAATACCCCCGCAAGATGCCCAACCTCCCCGTCGGAGGCCTCATGTGGCGGTACCGTCCCAACTTCAAGGACGGCGTTGCGGCGTGGATCTATGCGGGCGGCGCGCACCATACCGTCGTCTCGTCGGTGGTCACGGCACAGCAGATGATCGACCTCGGCAACCTCTGGGGCGTGGAAGTCGTCGTCATCGACGAGAATACCGAGCTGAACGCCTTCCGCGAGCATCTCAAATGGTCGGATGAGATCTACAGATTGAAATAAGCGAGCTTTTCCTCGGTCCTTCGGGGCGGCGGAAGTTCGGGCAGGCGGTCCGGAATTTACCCGGGCCGCTTTTTCCGACGGCTTTCCGCGCCGCGATCGGGCGCAAAAAGGGGCCCGGAGACGGTTTTCGGGGAAATTGCACCGTCCGGCTTGAAAAAATTTCTCTCTTTTCCCGAAAGACGGTTTATCCCCTTGACATTTTTCCCTCCGTCATGTAAAATAGAACTGACAAAAGTCGGTCCGTAAAGGTGATTTCATGCAAGAAGAACACAAGCCGCGCGTACTCATCACGTTTGTTGAAGCCGGTGGAGGACATATCGTAAGCGCACAGGCGATCGCCGAATCGCTCAAAGCAAGATACGGCGACCGGATGGATATCATCGAGAGCCACATCCTGCGCGACAGCGATAATCCCATTCTCCCGAAATACGAGGGCTTTCTCGTCCGCAATACCCAGTGGTACTCCAAGCTGCCCGCCTACGGTGACATTCAGTTCGCCTCCATGCACATTCTCGGCGCGCAGAATACCTTAAAGCTCATTCACAATACCATCTTCTATACGCAGACCAAGGCGACCATCGAGGAGTACACCAAGTACCGTCCCGATGTCATCATCTGCACGCATTATTTCCTGCTGTACACGGCGGTGGAATACAAGCGCAAGTACGATCGGAACGTCATCATCGTGGCCTACTGTCCCGATAACAACGTGCACGGCTGGTGGGACAACCGTGCCGACGTCATCTATACCAACAATCCCATCGCGACCAAGCAGGCCTACGATCTCCGCTTCCCCAACGGGCACGTCGTGGAGACGGCTTTCCCGACCCGTGCCGACGTCTCGGAGTCCAACGAGAGCAAGGAGTACTACCGCAAGAAGTTCGGCATTCCGGCCGACAAGTTTGCCGTCGTCATCGCGGACGGCGTCTATGCCAAGGCCAAGGCGAGACGGGTATGCAATGAGCTCCTCAAGACGGACTACCCGCTCACCGTCTGCGTGCTTGCGGGGAAGAACGACAGGCTCAAGCGCGAGCTCGACGCCAAAAAGGACAAGGTGAAGCCCAACATCACGCTGCTCACCTTCGGATTCCTCAAGGATGCGCCCCAACTCTACGGCGCGTGCGACCTCTTCATCACAAAAGGGGGGCCCAATGCCGTTCTCGACAGCGTCATGATGGGCACGCCCATCATCATCGATTACTGCGCTTCGCCCATCGAACGGACAACGCAGGAACTCTTCACCGAGCGGTATTTCTGCGGTTATCACTTCGTCAGTCCCCGCCGCATCCGCAAGCAGGTCGAAACACTCATCGAAAAGCCCGAGCTCTTGGAGGGGATCCGCAGCACGCTCTCCTTCTTCGATAAATCCAAGAACGGAGCCGAGGAGATCGCCGACGACATTGCCGAGCTCATCTGGAATGGAGACGACCGCATGGACAGCAAGCTGCGGGAGGAGGCGGAGGCCATCTCCGAGCTCATGGACGAAAAGGTGGCCGAGCAGCACGCAAAGGCTGAGGAGAAGATCGAAAAGGTCAACGAGGCTGCCGCACGGCGGGCGGATACGCTCGAGGACGACGAGGACTTCGACCGGCTCAACGAGCAGACGGCACGGCGCATCGAGGACATCCGGACGCGCACCGAGGAAAAGATCGAACGCCTCAACGAGAAGGCGGAAAAGATCACGCAGGGCGTCTACAGCGGAACTTCGAGCAAGTACGCCTCCATGGCGGCGGAGCGGAGGATCCCGGAAAAGACGGAAAAGCGATAAGACAAACCCGACGGAAGGAGTATTTCATGCCGAAGAATGTCTATTATGACCCTTTTTTGGGAAGCAAAGCCAACCTGATGAAGTATCGGTCCGACGTCGTGGAATCGCAGCTCGAGCATAACGCCGCACACGCACGGGATATCGAGGCGGCAAAGGAAGCGGAAAAGCAGCAAAAGAGAGGGTTTTTCGTGCGGCTTTTCCGCAAGAAAAACTCATAAAATCGCCCCGAACGGGCGGGAAGAAACGAAATTTTTTGTAAGTTACGGAGACGGCGAGGACGGTTTGTCCTCGCTTTTTCGATGGAAAAAATCCGATCCGCCTACGGCCCCGTTCGCCCGCGGGACGAATTTTGCTCAACCCATTGACAAATCCGCAGAAGTATGGTAGAATATAATCGGAGCAGGAGACTATTTCAAGAAATTGATTTTTTGCGTCTGTTCGATCCGTAAAAATGACCGATGGAGGAATTTCCGTTGAAAACAGGAAGCAGGATCCTTTTCAAGTTGCTGATGTCGATTTGCTTTGCGGCGGCGTGTATTGCCATGCTGTTCGGGTGTGTTGACGACGAAAACGGAAAGCCCGATTCGGACATGGGTGGGTCCAACGCGCCCGAGTATCAAGTTTTGTCTGCTTCCGGAGAGGAGTGCCGCATCGTCGGACTGAACACGTTTATCGCGGACGGAAAACTGGAGATCCCCGAAACAATAAAAGGACAAAAAGTGACCGAAATCGACGGGCTGAACGATACCTCGTCGGGCAGTGCAAAGGTCCATACCGAGCTCCGGGAACTCACCATCCCCTCGAGCGTGAAAACCGTCGGGGAGGGCGCATTTTCGGGAATGAGCGGCCTGAAAAAGGTCACCTTCCCCCAAAATAATCTCGAAGAAATTGGGGATGCTGCGTTTGCGGGCTGTACCTCGCTCACCGAATGTCCCATCGGCGCAAACGTAAGGACGCTCGGTCATGACGTTTTCTCCGGCTGTACAAGTTTGCAAGCCTACACCGTCGAAGCGGGCAGCACCGCCTTTTATGCCGAGGACGGCGTTTTGTATTCGGCTGTCGACCGCCGGCTGATCTCCTATCCCAACGGAAAGAAGGGGACCTCGTTCACCGTGCCGGATGCGACCGTGCAGATCGGCGCGGGCGCATTTGCCGGCAACGAAAATTTGCAAACGATAAATTTGAACCGGGTGACCTATCTCGATTCCCTTGCCTTTGCGGAGTGCAAAAATCTGAAGACCGTTACGGCGCCCGCGCTGAATTTCGTCGGCGCCGATGCGCTTTCGGGCACGGCATGGGAAGAGAGCCAAACGGATGAAGTGGTCTCTCTCGGAAATGTGCTGGTAAAATACAATGGCAGCGCGCAGAACCTTAAAATCGAAAATTGCTTTTCGGTTGCGGCGTCTGCCTTTTCGGGAAATAATTCACTGCGTCGCGTCGAGATCGGCCGCGGTGTCATCAATCTCGGCAGCCGGGCATTTTTCGGATGCGATCATTTGGGCTCGGTCTATCTTGCAAATTTGAGCAATTTCGTCTACGTCGGAGACGATGTGTTCGGCCCCGGGGTCTCTCACATCTATATTCCCGGCGGGGAGTGGGAATCGCAATATCTCGGGAATGCGGGCTGGAGGCAGTATGCCGACAAGCTATCCGTCCACAGGACTGCGGTTTCTTTTGACAGCAACAGCGGAAGCGCATGTCCCGACGAGGCGCTCATCTATGGCGGCTATGTCGGTCGGCTCCCCGATCCCGTCAGAGAGGGCTATACCTTCCTCGGATGGTATCCGGACGAAGATCTTTCGGGCGGCGCGCTCTCATCCGTCGAACGTTGGGAGGAGCTCTCCGATCAAATCACTCTGTATGCCGACTGGGAGCCGGAGGAGTACCTCATCGTCTTTGCAACAGACTATACCGCCGCGGACATAACGGGATTGATCGCGCAAACGTATACCGTTGAGCATCGCGTGGAATTTCCGACGCCGCAGCAGAAAACGGGGTACTCGTTCGGGGGCTGGTTTTGGGACAGAGGCTGTACGCAGGACGCGGGGACAGCTCTTCCCGCGGGAACGACCGGCGACAAAATTCTCTATGCAAAATGGATCCCGAACCACTACCATGTGACGTTGAATGGAAATGATAGCACCGAATTTCCCGCCACCATGTCCGAAACGGAGTGCGACGTCGAATACGGCTCTTCCGATTTTACGCTTCCGGTCCCCACGCGAAAGGACCACAGTTTCAACGGTTGGTATGCGCTCATCGGCGGGATCCGCGTCTACATGACGGACGAAAACGGGAACGCCGTACAGCCATGGGAGATCGCGGAGGACACGGTCTTATATGCGGATTGGACGCGCGATCACTATGAGATAGAAGTGTAAAAACCCGGGCGGGGGAGGGCAGTCTCCTGCATGGGGAACAGTTTCTCGGGCCTGCGGTTTTCCGCAGGCCTTTTTCTTAAAAACCGGACGTCGGCGACAAGATCCGGGCTGGCCTTCGACGGATTTCTTTTGCAAAATAAAAAAACAGCCGCCACGGGGGGCAACTGTCGGAATCTCCGCCATGGCGGCGGATCGGAATAGGACGCCGCATTCCCGCGGCAGGACGTTTGGTGGAGTTGCTCCATCCAAATCCGAACTCAATTCTTCTTCCAATTCTTTTAAGGTCAGCTCTCGTGTGCCGTCCTTGTAATTGAAAGCGAATACAATCTTATCGTCGAACAGGTAGATACTGTTTACAAAGGTGTCGATCAGCCGCTTGCGGTTTTCCAAGTCATTGACGTTTATCTTGCGGTAACGCTCGATAAAGCAGACAATGTGGTCTTTCGTGATTTCGGGCTTTTGGAGTTGTTCGCTGTA
>CANQUL010000023.1 GCA_947627015.1 uncultured Clostridia bacterium
TCATCTGCGAAAAGTGCGGCCATCCCATGGTCCGCAAGACGGGCAAATACGGCAAGTACCTCGCCTGTTCCAACTACCCCGCCTGCTCCAACATCATCAGCGAGGGCGATGCCGAGATCTCGGACACGCCCTGCCCCAAGTGCGGCGAGAAGATGGTCATCAAGACGGGCCGTTTCGGCAAGTTCCTCGCCTGTCCCAACTATCCTTCCTGCAAGTCCACATTGCCCTTCGGCGAAGAGACGCGGGAGGAAGTGCTCGAGGGCACCTGTCCCGAATGCGGCAAGCCCACCAAGGTCTTAAAGACGCGGACAGGCAAGACGTATTACGGGTGCAGCGGCTATCCCGCCTGCAAATTCATGAGTTGGGATGTCCCGACGGGGGAGAAGTGTCCCACCTGCGGCGGCGCGCTTGTGAGGACCGCCCGCGGCACCGTAAAGTGCTCCAATAAGGAATGCTCGTACCGCGTTTCCGCGGCTCGTGCGGCCAAGGAGCCCAAAGCGTGATCCCCGTCATCGGCGCCGGCCTTGCGGGCAGCGAGGCGGCCTACTTTCTCGCGGAACACGGAGTCGACGTCCTGCTCATTGACATGAAGCCCCGCTTCACGCCCGCCCACTCCAATCCCGATTTCGGCGAGCTCGTCTGTTCCAATTCGCTCAAGAGCGACGATATCTACGGCAACGCCTGCGGTCTCCTCAAGGAGGAGATGCGCAGGCTTTCGTCACTCACCATGGCGGCGGCGGAATGCGCCCGCGTTCCCGCAGGCGGCGCGCTTGCCGTGGACCGCGGCCGCTTTGCGGCATACATCACAAATGCGCTCAAAACCAACCCCCATATCACGATTTTATCGGAAGAAGCCGAAGAACTCCCCCAAAGCGGCATCATCGCGACGGGGCCGCTCACTTCGGGCGGACTTGCGGATGCCATTGCGCGGCGGTTCGGGAATCTTCACTTCTACGATGCGTCGGCGCCCATCGTCTCGGCGGACAGCATCGACTTTTCCAAGGCCTTTGTCTCCGACCGTTACGGAAGGGGCACGGGCGATTACGTCAACTGTCCCATGACGCGGGAGGAGTACGAGGTATTCGTCTCCGCACTGCTTACGGCCGAGCGCGCCGTTTTGCACCGTTTTGAGAAGGGCGACGTGTTCGAGGGGTGCATGCCCGTGGAGGCCATGGCGGAACGGGGGAAGGATACCCTCCGTTTCGGGCCCTTCAAGCCCGTCGGTCTCGAGTGGGAGGGCGTGCGTCCGTACGCCGTTCTGCAGCTGCGCAGGGAGAACGCCGCGGGGACGAGCTACGGCCTCGTCGGCTGCCAGACCAACCTCAAATTCGGGGAGCAGAAGCGGGTCTTTTCCCTCATTCCCGCCTTAAAGAACGCGGAATTCGAGCGGTACGGCGTGATGCACCGCAACACCTATCTCGAATCGCCCAAGTGCCTCAATGCCGATTTCTCGTCGAGGGACAACCTCGATCTCTTCTTCGCAGGCCAGATGACGGGCGTGGAGGGCTATGTCGAAAGTGCGGCGTCGGGGCTCATCTGTGGGTACCATGTCTTGAGAAGGACGCTCAAAAAGCCCACGATCGTGCCTCCGGACACCACGGTCATCGGCGCGCTTTCACGGTACATCGCGGCCGAGAACAAGCATTTTGAGCCCATGAATGCGAACTACGGCATTCTCGCGGGCGGATTGGAAACGGTGCGTGACAAAAAGGAGAAGCGCAAACTTCTCGCCGAGCGCGCCCTTTCGGACATTCAACGTTTCAAAGCGGAGATTTTGGGGTAAATATAAGACAAAACTCTGTGCCCGCGCCGAGCGGGCCTTCGAAAGGAGAAATTTTTATGGAATTTCGCGGAACCACCATTTGCGCCGTCAAACGGAACGGCGTGACGGCCATTGCGGGCGACGGTCAGGTCACCATGGGTGAGAGCGTCGTATTCAAAAACACCGCGATCAAGGTCCGGCGGATCTACGGCGGAAAGGTCATTTTGGGGTTTGCCGGCTCCGTCACCGACGCCTTTTCGCTGTCCGAACGCTTTGAGGGCATGCTGAATAAATTTGCGGGCAATCTCATGCGTTCGGCCGTGGAGCTCGCCGATCTGTGGCGGAGCGACAAAGTGGGCCGGAAGCTCGACGCCATGATGATCACGGCCGACAAGGACACTCTGCTCATCCTCTCGGGGACGGGCGAAGTCATCGAACCTGACGAGGGCATCTGCGCCATCGGCAGCGGCGGTAACTATGCGCTTGCCGCGGCCCGCGCCCTTGCGCAAAACACGGATTTTTCGGCGGAGGAGATCGCGAGAAAGTCCCTCAAGATCGCCTCGGAAATCTGTGTATATACCAACGACCACATCATCTGCGAAACTGTTTGAGCGCGTATCTGCGTCGCAACACGGCGTCATGTTTGCGTTCCCCCTTGGTCACGTACGTCTTTGTACGCTCCCTGCGGGAGAGCCGCGCATTCCTTGTCTTGCTCGCATCTACGCACTCAAATTCGGATACCCGTCTGCGTCGCAACACGGCGACATGTTTGCGTTCCCCCTTGGTCACGGTGACCGTCGCAAGCGGCGGACATTTTCCCACATGGGTAGACCTTAACGGGGCACATCAGGAACAAAGAAGGAGATATCATGGATCTTTCCCCCAAACAAATCGTAAACGAACTCAATAAACACAGGAACTCCGCGACGAGATCACGCCCAAGAATATCATCATGAAGGGTCCCACGGGCGTCGGAAAGACGGAGATCGCGCGTCGGCTCGCCAAGCTCGTCAAGGCGCCCTTTGTCAAGGTGGAAGCCACGAAATACACCGAAGTCGGCTATGTCGGCAAGGACGTCGAGGGCATGGTCCGCGATCTCGTCGAGTGTGCCATCCGTCTTGTCAAGGACGAGAAGCGCGCCGAGGTCTCCGCAAAGGCGGCGGAGGCGGCCGAACAGCGCGTCGTGAAGCTCCTTGCCGAGGTCAAAAAGAACGACCGCGGCGAGCTCGACCGCAAGCTCTTCGAGGACAACCTGCTCGCTTCGCTCCGGAAGGGCGAGTTCGACAAGCTCGTCATCGAGGCCGAAGTGCGCGAGGAGGCCAAGAGCATGGAGCTCGTCCCCGGCGGCGCTGCCATCAACCTCGGGTCCATCTTCGGGGAGATGCTTCCTCCCAAAAAGAAGAAGCGCAAGCTCACCGTAAAGGAGGTCATGAACCTCTATGAGGCCGAGGAGGCCGAAAAGCTCATCGACGACGATGCAGCCACCGAGGAGGCCCTGCGCCGTGCCGAAAACGACGGCATCATCTTCATCGACGAGATCGACAAGATCGCGGGCAAGGGCAACACGTCGGGCGCTGATGTCTCGCGGGAAGGGGTCCAGCGGGACATCCTTCCCATCGTCGAGGGCAGCACCGTGATGACCAAGTACGGGCCCGTCAAGACGGACTACATGCTCTTCATCGCGGCGGGCGCCTTCCATGTGGCGCGTGTTGAGGACCTCATCCCCGAACTTCAGGGACGCTTCCCCGTCTCCGTCGAACTGCATTCGCTGACGAAGCAGGATTTTGTCAACATCTTAACAAATACCGAGCACTCGCTCACCCAGCAATATGCGGTGCTTCTCGCCGTCGATAACATCGACCTGAAGTTCACGCCCGACGCCATCGAGGCCATCGCCGAGATCTCGGAGGACATCAACCTGACGAGCGAGGACATCGGCGCGCGGCGTCTGCACACCGTGATGGAGCATCTCTTGGAGGACATCTCCTACAACGCGGGCGGGGACTATCCGCTCACGACGGTCGAAGTCAACCGCGCTTACGTTGAGGAACACCTCAAGGACATCACCCGCGACCGGGATCTGAAGAAATACGTCCTGTGATTTCGGAAATTTCCTTTTTGACAGGAGCTCCTCTTGTCGTCCCTGCAAGGGTTGGCAAGAGGGCATGTTCCCCGATTTTCCCCACCCCATATAGAAAAAAGTCGAGGAGCACATCCCATGATCCCGATCACGATTCCTTCGGGCAGCCCATACCTTCGCGCGCCCTACAACATCGGCGACCGCAATCCGATCTCGGACGAGGCAAAGGAGTCCTTCCGTTTGGCGTTTTCATGGTTCGAAAAGGCCGCCGCACAGGGCGATGCCATGGCGCTCTATTTTCTCGGAAGGTGCTGCGAAGAGGGAACGGGCACGGAGCAGAACCGGGCGCTTGCCTTTACGTTTTATCTGCGGTCCGCCGAATTGGAGAACATCTGGGCGCAGACTGCGGTCGGCAGATGCTGCGAAGAGGGCATCGGAACGCAGAAGGACCATGCCCGCGCGGCCGAATTTTACCGGAGGGCCGCGGAGAGCGGCGACGCCGAAGCCCGGGACGCTTTGGACCGTCTTGACGTCGAATGAGCCACCCATGTCCGCGATCGGTGGACACAAATGTAAAAAATCCTCGCCGACGACCGGCGAAAAAGGAGAACGATATGATCCGGATTCCCAAAGGCTGCAAGGATATGCTTCCCTCGGAGGCGTATCTATGGCATACCGTAGAGGACACCGCCCGCGAGACGGCCGAACTCTATGGCTTCAAGGAGATGCGCACGCCCACCTTTGAGCATACCGAGCTGTTTGCCCGCGGCGTGGGCGACACCTCCGACATCGTGACCAAGGAGATGTACACCTTCCTCGACAAGGGGGAACGCTCCGTCACGCTCCGTCCCGAGGGGACGGCCGGCGTCGCGCGTGCCTTCATTGAGGACGGTCTGCAGGGCGGCCCCATGCCCTTCAAGGCTTACTATCTCATCTCCGCCTTCCGCTATGAACGGCCGCAGGCGGGCAGACTTCGCGAGTTCCACCAATTCGGTGCCGAACTCTACGGTTCGCCCGAGCCCTCCGCCGATGCCGAGGTCATCGCAATGGCCGACCGATTCCTCAAAGCGCTCGGCCTGAGCCGCATTGTGCTCCGCCTCAACTCCATCGGATGCAAGGCCTGCCGCGCCCGCTATGCCGAGGCACTTCGCAATTTTTTCCGACCTCATGTCGACGAAATGTGCGAGGACTGCAAGGTTCGCTTCCAAAAAAATCCCATGCGCATGCTCGACTGCAAGGAGCAATCGTGTAAGAAGTTCACGGCCGCGGCGCCCGTCATGCTCGACTATCTCTGCGACGATTGCCGTGCCCACTTCGAGGAGGTCAAGCACCTCTTGGACGGCGCCGGGATCTCTTATACCGTCGATCCGCACATCGTCCGCGGGCTCGATTATTACAGCCGCACGGTGTTCGAGTTCACCTCCGACGCCCTCGGCGCACAGAGCACCGTCCTGGGCGGAGGCCGCTACGACACCTTGCTCGAACAGCTCGGCGCCAAGCCCTCTCCCGCCGTCGGATTCGCCGCCGGTCTCGAACGTCTCATCATGGTGATGAATGCCGAGGACGTTGCGGTCTCCGAACGCGTTGCCGACTGCTACATCGCGGGGATGGACGAGGCCTCCCGCAAGAAGGCCTTCCTGCTCGCCGAGGAGCTGCGTTCCGCGGGGCTCATCGTCGAGACCGATCTCGTCGGCCGTTCGCTCAAGGCCCAGCTCAAGTATGCCGACAAGCTCAACACGCGCCGCGTCATCATCATCGGCGAGGACGAGCTCGCGTCGGGCGAGGCCGAAGTCAAGGACATGTTTCTTTCGAAGTCCGAGCGCGTAAAATTCGATGCGCTTGCACAATATTGCAAGGGAGGGAAATTCTGATGAAGGAAATGACGGGAAAAGAACTCGAAACACTGGTCGAAGCGGGCAAGACGGTCGTCTGCGACTTCTGGGCGCCGCGTTGCATGCCCTGCCGCATGCTCGCACCCATTCTCGAGACACTCTCGGCGGAATTCGGGGACCGGGCGACGTTTGCAAAGATCAACGTCGACGAGGACGGCGATCTGGCCGCATCCCTCGGCATCTATGCGATCCCCGATATCGTCATTTTCGAAGGCGGCGCCGTCAAGACACACAGCGTCGGCTACGCATCCGAAGAGGAGTTACGCGCCTTTTTCAGCGAAAACCTTTGAGAAAAAAGGACGGCCGATCAGGCCGTCCTTTTTCTGTTCTCTTTTATTTCGATATTCATCGAAATAAAAGAGAACAGCCATATTTTCCGAAAAATCATTGAAAAATTCAGCAAAAATCTTATATTTCGATAGACATCGAAATAACAATAAAGGAGGATAAAAGAGGGCTGTCCCCCCAAGGGAATGCGGCAACCCCGGCGCCGGGAGGAAAAAAGTTTTGCCTTGATGCCGTCCGCCGCTTGCTTTTTCCGCGCAAATATGGTAAAATCACAGAAAAGACCTTGAGAGGACCGCATGATCGACCTTAGCTGTATCCGCAAAACCGACCCCGAGATCGCCGACGCAATGGAAAAGGAGCTTCTCCGCCAACGCGGCAACCTCGAGCTCATCGCGAGCGAAAACATCGTCTCGCCTGCCGTCATGGCGGCCATGGGTTCGCACCTCACCAACAAGTACGCCGAGGGCTACCCCGGGAAGCGTTACTACGGCGGCTGTGAGTTTGTTGACGTCGCCGAGGAGCTCGCCCGCGAGCGCGTCAAAAAGCTCTTCGGCTGCGAGCACGCCAACGTGCAGCCGCACAGCGGCGCGCAGGCCAACTTTGCCGTCTACTTTGCCATGCTCCGGCCGGGCGATACGGTCATGGGCCTCAACCTCTCGCACGGAGGACACCTGACGCACGGTTCGCCCGTCAATGTCTCGGGGACGTACTTCCGGGTCATCCCCTATGGTGTCTCGCGCGAGACGGAGACCATCGATTACGACGAGATGGAGCGTCTCGCGATGCAGCATCGTCCCAAGATGATCGTCTCGGGTGCGAGCGCGTATCCGCGCATCCTCGACTTTGCCCGCATTCGCGCCATCTGCGACAAGGTGGGAGCGCTCATGATGGTGGATATCGCACACATCGCGGGGCTCATCGCGGCGGGTCTGCATCCTTCGCCCGTTCCCTATGCCGACTTCGTGACGACGACCACGCATAAGACGCTCCGCGGTCCGCGCGGCGGCGTCATCCTGTGCAAGGCAGCGTATGCAAAGGCCATCGACAAGGCTGTGTTCCCGGGGACGCAGGGCGGTCCGCTCATGCACGTCATCGCCGCAAAAGCGGTCGCATTTCAAGAAGCGCTCAGCCCTGAATTCAAGGAAT
This sequence comes from uncultured Clostridia bacterium, assembly GCA_947627015.1. Taxonomy (GTDB): domain Bacteria; phylum Bacillota; class Clostridia; order Christensenellales; family Borkfalkiaceae; genus Gallimonas. Next base: position 7,169 of record CANQUL010000023.1, read on the forward strand.
ATCAGAAGGCGATCATCAAAAACGCCCATACCATGTCCGAGAGATTCATGCAAAACGGCGTAAAACTTGTCTCGAACGGCACGGACAATCACCTCATGCTCCTCGACCTCAGAAAGGAGGATCTTACGGGGAAAGACCTTGAGATGCTGCTCGACCGGGCGCACATTACGGCCAACAAGAATACCATCCCCTTTGAGACGACGTCGCCCTTTGTGACGAGCGGCGTGCGCATCGGGACGCCCGCCATCACCTCGCGCGGCATGCGGGAAGGGGAGGCCAAAACCATCGCCGACCTTGTGACGCGGATCATCCGCGAACGGGATGCGGCCGTGGACGAAGTGGCCGGGCAGGTCCGCGCGCTCTGCGAGGCCTTCCCCATCTATCGGGACGACGTCATGTGAGCCGCCGTCCGTGGCTTCTCAAGCGGTCGGGAGCGGCTCCCGGACAGAGATTTTTCTCTGCAGCGCTCCAAATGCTTGACAGGCGGCATAGAATGTCCTATAATATGTTTAATCGAATATTCTTTGGGGCGGAGTGCAAGTCTCCACCGGCAGTATAGTCTGCGAAGCCTTACGGCCCGAACGGGTGAAATTCCCGTACCGACGGTATAGTCCGGATGAGAAAAGAAAAAATTGCTTTTTGAACGCCCCCTTTCAGACATGGGGGCGTTGTTTTCTGTCAAAGAATATCCGAAATTCATTTTTTGAGGTGTTCTTATGCAGAACAAAAAGTTTTTTTCGTCGACGCGGATCGTCATGATCGCGCTCTTCGGGGGACTTGCGGGGATCCTGCACATACTCAAATTCCCGCTCTCCTTCGCCTTTCCGAGCTTCCTCGAGTTCGACTTTTCGGACATCCCGCTCTTTGTTGGAACGTTCGCGCTCGGACCGCTCTCGGGCTGCCTCATCGTCGTCATCAAACTGCTTGTCAAGCTCGTCTTTGCGGGAACGGGCAACCTGTTTGTGGGAGAGCTCGCGAACCTTCTCATCGGGTGCGCCTTCGTCATTCCCGCGGGGCTTATCTACAAGCACCGCCGCACGATGGGGGGCGCCGTCCTCGCACTCGCCGTGGGATCGCTCTCCTCGGTGGCCGTCGCCATCCTTGCGAACCGCTTCCTGCTCATTCCCTTCTTCGTTCAACTGTACGGCGGATGGGAGAACATCCTCCCCGCGCTGACCAAGCTCTTCCCGTCCATCACGCGCGAAAACTTCTACACCTTCTACCTCTGGGCCTCGGTGCTGCCCTTTAACCTCCTGCGGTGCCTCGTTGCGAGCATCTGCAGCCTGCTCGTCTACAAGCACATCTCCCGGCTCATCGACCGCATGAACCGCCGCCTCTCGCCCGAGGGAGCAAAGACGGGGAAGGGCGGGATCGCCGCCATAAGCCTGTGCATTGCCGCCGTGGTGCTCCTCGCGGTCTTTGCTCTGCTCCGCTATTTCCTCTGGTCCTGATCGTTCGCCGCCCGCGGCATCGCATAGCCGCGGGCGGCGATTTTTTTCGGCGAACCGCCGTCAAACGGTTGACTTTTTCGGGCACTTCGATTATGATATAGGGGAGAAAAAACGACAGGGAGGACATTCGCCGTGAAAGGACGAAGTGATCATGCGGACCGATGGGATGAGCAAGTCTTGACGGCGTGCCCGATTTAGCCGTGCTCTCCCTCCGTCTGCATGTTTCGGATCCGAAAATCAGAATGGAGGTATCGCTATGAATGAAGAATTACGCGCGCTTCTCGACGCGCAGGATTATGAAAGCGTTGCCGCCTCGGTGAAAAAACCCGATGAGGCAGCGCTTCTTTTGGCTGAACTTTACGAGAAGGGGGAGAACATCCTCCCCATTTGCCGTGCCTTTGACAGCGAATTTCTCGCCGACGTGCTCGTGCTCCTCGATGCGCCCCTTCAGGAGACCGTGGTCGCGGGCCTCAACGACGACAAGCTCGAAGAGGTCATGGAGGACGTCTCCGTCGACGACACGGTGGACATCATCGAGGAGATGCCCGAGGGCGTCGCCCGCCGCATCGCCGAGGAAGAGGAGATCCTCGCCCTTCTCGAGGAGAGAAAGTTCTCCGTCTTAAAGCCGCTTCTCTCCACCATGAACGAGATCGACCTTGCCGAGATCTTCGAGAGCGTAAAGGAGGAGGATCTTCCCGTTCTCTTCCGCATCCTGCCCAAGGACCTCGCCGCCGACGTGTTCGTCGAACTCGATCCCGACACCCAGCAAAAGCTCCTCAAAAAGCTCAGCGACCGCGAGATCAAGGAGGTCATGGACGAGCTCTTCCTCGACGATACCGTCGACCTCATCGAAGAGATGCCGTCGAGCGTCGTAAAGCGCGTCCTTGCCCAGAGCGACAGCGAGACGCGGGCATATATCAACGAGATCTTAAAGTATCCCAAGGACAGCGCGGGAAGCATCATGACCATCGAGTTCGTGCAATTCGTGCCTACCATGTCCGTGGATGCGGCCTTCGAACGCATTCGTGCGCAGGCCATCGACAAGGAGACCATCTACACCTGTTACGTCACGGACAGCGCCAACAAACTGCTCGGCATGGTGACGGCAAAGGACCTGCTTCTCGCACCGCGCGGCGCTCTCATCTCCGACATCATGGAGGAGAACGTCATCTATTCGTACACCCTCGACGACCGGGAAGAAGTGGCGCGTAAAATTTCCGATTACGGCTTTCTGGCCATTCCCATCGTCGACATCGAAAAGCGTCTCGTCGGCATCGTCACGGTTGACGACGCTATGGACGTCATCGAAGAGGAGAACACCGAGGACCTCGAGCGCATGGTCGGTATCGTGCCCGAGCACAAGCCCTATCTCAAGACGAGCGTGTTCTCCATCTGGAAGAACCGCGCCCCGTGGCTGCTCATCCTCATGGTCTCGGCCACGTTCACGGGGCTCATCATCAACACCTTCGAGACGCAGCTCAACGCCATCTCGACCGCGCTCTTCGCGTGCGTGCCCATGCTCATGGACACGGGCGGAAATTCGGGCTCGCAGGCCTCGGTCACCGTCATCCGTTCGCTTGCCCTCGGAGAACTCTCCACGTCGGACACGGGCAAGGTCCTATGGAAGGAATTCCGCGCCTCGCTGCTGCTTGCCCTCACCCTCGGCGCCGCCTGCTTCCTCAAACTCATGCTCATCGACAACCTGATCTTCGGGTATAAGGACTACACGCCGCTGCTCTGCTCCGTCGTCGCGCTGGCGCTCGCATGCACCATTATCATCGCCAAGCTCGTCGGCTGCCTCTTGCCCCTGCTCGTCAAGAAGTGCAAGCTCGACCCCGCGGCCGTCGCCTCGCCCTTCATCACGACCATCGTCGACGCCGTGTCGCTCATCCTCTTCTGCGGACTTGCCATCGCCATCCTTCCCGCCCCGTAAATGGGACATGGGGTCGGATTTTTTCGGAAAGATCGCTCTCCGCGGCATGATTTTCCGAGGAGCGCGGGCATAAAGATCAAACGATAGGGGAGGCGGATCCCGCCTCCCTTTTGCATTTTCACCGTCCGTTTTTCCCCGGACGGTTTTTTCGTCTGCGAAAAAAATCGCATAAAAAGCGTAAAAAATTCCCCGATGGGTACTTGACAAACGAAATCGGCATGTTATAATAAAGTTGACACAATCGTACAGAAACATGACACGATTGTCGGGAAGGGGAAATCATGCTCTTTGAGACGACACGCTCCGTCGAGAAAAACTATCTCTACACCCAGAAGGATGTGGACCTCAACTTTATCAGCCATGTGCACAACAGCTATGAGTTCATCATCGCCCTCGACGGGGAGCTCGAGTGCACCGTCTATCAGCGCACGTTTGTGCTGAAAAAGGGCATGGCGATGCTCATTTTGCCCAACCATGTCCACAGCTACGTCACAAAGGAGTACTCCAAGAGCTTTCTGTGCATCTTCTCGACCGACTACGTCAGCGACTTCTACCACGAGACGCGCAGCGGCGGGTACATGAGCGCGGTGTTCGAGTTCGACGACTTGCCCCTTCTTGACATCCTGATGGAGCGCAACCCCAATCACTATCTCGTGCGGGGCGTGCTGTATACCATCTGCGGGCGGGCAGAACCGCACTTGCAGCGGCTTTTCGAAAGCGGGGGGGGTCTGACCTATCCGTAAAATTACTCTTTTATATCCAGGAAAACTACGATAAATCCATCAACCTGCGGACCATCGCCCACGAGATGGGGTATAATTATACCTACCTCTCCAATGTGTTCAACCGCATTTTCGGGTGCGGATTCTCCAAGTTCGTCAACCGGTTTCGCGTAGAGAATGCGGCGGAGATGCTGCGCACGACGGACGACTCGATGATGCAGATCAGCAACGCCTGCGGGTTCGAGAGCATTCGGAGTTTCAACGAACAGTTCAAGCTCGTCTATGCCATGTCGCCCACCGATTATCGGGCGGGATGGTTCGAGAAGAGGTCATAGAGGCCACCCATGTCCGAAAAGCGGCGGGCAGAATTCCCTTTTCGGCCCTATAAAAAACACAAATAAAATGACCCGACGGCATTGCCGTCGGGTCGTTTTGCTGTTCGGATCGGTCAGTTGTGTGCACCGGGACGGGACGAGTTGTCCGTCTTTGTAAAGGTGATGTTCGCCTTGCCGCCTTCCACCATGAGGGCGTCGGGGTTGACGCCGATCACGTTTGCGCCGAGGACAAAGACGTTTTCGCCCTGCTTGACGTCAACCGTGAACTCGACTTCGGTAAAGACGCAGTACATCTTGTTGCTGTTTCCGCCGAGCTCGGCGTCCGTGAAGGTGTACGTGATGCCGATTTCCATTCCCGTCGTATCGAGTTTGGTCTCGTTGAAGGTGAGGGTAGGGGCGCTTTCGCCCTCGAGGGACGTCGGCTTCAGCGTTCTGCCGTTCCATCCGCCTTCGATATTGCCCGACGAAGCACGGAATCTGATCTTCAGACCCTTGACTTCTTTATCGGAAGTGAATTTCCAGGTGATGGTCTGTTGGCCGACGGTGCTCGCGTCTCCGCCGAAGTAGCCGATGTCGGCAACGGAAAGGCCGTCTTTCCCTTCGCCGGGTTTTTCGGGATCGGCGAGGAATTCGTTGCGGCCCGTTTCGACGGTCATCGTCCTGTTGGAAGGGGTCGTGCCGTCCTCGAGGATGGCGTGTTCGGCCTGCAGATAGTACCAACCGTCAACGACGGAGGGCGACACGGTAAGGGGCTCCTGCATCATGCAGACGCTGCAATATCCGCTTCTCAAATAGGTGTGCGCTCCGCGGTCCACGGTCTCGCTCGGATGGCAGGTGGCGGTGCGCCAGTGCTCGGTTTCCGTCGTCTTCCAGCCGAGGGAGAGGGTGTGCTCGTGACCGGGCATCATTTCGCCGCATTTGTCGCAGTCGCCGTCGGCATTCACGTCGTAGTGGGTCTTATGTTCGGGTTCGGGGGGATCGCAGGCGGCGAACATCACGGAAAGGCCGAGCGCCATGCAAGCCGTGAGCGTAAGTGCAATGAGTTTCTTCATTATTTTGCCTCCATTCGGTTTTTCGTGCGAGGGCCGCACGGCCCTGTCACCAAGAATAGTATAACGGTTCGCCGCCGCACATTTCAAGAAGAAAATTTTGGTCTTATGGCAAAAAGTTTTGATTTTTGCCGCGGCGGGCAAAAAATCCCCAAACGTAAAAAAATTTCACGATTGAACAAATATAACAACTATGGGCAGAATGTTCCGAATCGGCCCCCCTCGGAACGGAAGCCGTTTCCAACCCGCCGTTCAAAGCAAGGATTTGCGTCGGATCGCCCTTCGGGAGAGGCAAAAGGCGTCTCTCCGGCGCAAGACCTAAACTTTTTGCCACAACACTCAAACTTTCTTCTTGAAAGCGCCGTTTGAATCATTTAACATTAAATTGCAGCTTGAAAGAGCGCGAAATTCTTCAAGGAGGAACTTCACAGTGAAAACAAACAAGCTCTGGCTGGGGCTCACGGGTATCATGACGTTTTTCCTGACGCTCATGATCAGCGTGACCTTCCTTGCCAACAACTACGCCGGGTACATCAACGACTTCCTCGGCCTCAACGCATCGAGCCTCGCCCTCAAGGGCAGCCAGTATGCCGACGAGAACGGGAACCTCGCAGCCGGCTACGCTCAGATGCTCAAGGATTCCTATGACTTCTGCATTCAGGAGGAAGAGGAAGGCGCCGTTCTCCTCATGAACAAGGACGATGCGCTTCCCCTCAAATCCAACGAACGCAGCGTCACCCTGTTCGGCTCCAACAGCGCGCACATTATCTATAAGAGCGGCGCAGGCGGTCCCGCACCCAACGGCAGCGACACGCGTCCCGACTCCCCCGACAGCCGCGTCATCAGTATGAAGGAAGCCTTCAACGGCGCAGGCATCACGATCAACGATACGCTCTATGAGAAGTATCAGGACGTGACCAAGTGGAACATCCAATCCTCGAACGAGGCCGGCCCGACCTTCTACACGAGCGCCATCCGCAACGCGCTCGACAAGAACACGCCCGCGATCGTCCTTCTCTCCCGCTTCGGCACCGAGGACACCGATCCTCCCAAGGGCGCCATGCAGATCTCGCAGAACGAGAGAGCGCTGCTCAAGCTCATCAACGATCTCGGCTACACCAAGATCATCGTCCTCCTCAACGGCCCGCTTCCCATGGAACTCGGCTGGCTCGAAGAGTACAACGTGGACGCCTGCCTCTGGTTCGGCAATCCCGGCTACTACGGGCTTCCCGGCGTCGTCAATCTTCTGAAGGGCGAGAATGCCAAGGGCGAAAAGATCACCCCCTCGGGCAAGACCGTCGAGACGTTCGCTTCGGACAGCGAAGGTGCTCCCGCCATGCAGAACTTCGGCAACTACACCTACACGGGCGACGGCGGCAAGTACGTCGTCTACAAAGAGGGCATCTATGTAGGCTACAAGTACTACGAGACCCGCTATGAGGACAAGATCCTGAACACCGCCAAGGTCGGCAACTACGACTATGCCAAGGAAGTCTGCTTCCCGTTCGGGTACGGGCTTTCGTACACGACCTTTGAACAGAAGCTCGACAGCGTGACCTACAACGCCTCCGCCGACACGATCACCGCCAAGGGCACCGTGAAGAACACGGGCACGATCGACGGCAAGAGCGTCGTCCAGATCTGGGCACGGGTCCCTTACACCGAGTATGACAAGCAGAACGGCGTCGAAAAGTCGGCCGTCCAGATCGCCGGTTACGAAAAGGTCGCCGTCAAGGCGGGCGAGACCGTTCCCTTCGAGGTCACCTTCGACCGCTATCTCCTCGCTTCGTGGGACACCAAGTTCGGGAACGGCGGCTACATCCTCGAGAACGGCAACTACTACTTCGCAGTCGGCAACGGCGCACACGAGGGCCTCAACAACATCCTCGGCGCCGACGGCAAGTCCGGCCTCATCGATCATGAAGGCAAGACCTACACGGCCGCCGCGGGCACCGCGATCATGCGGACGGGCGCCGAGCTGGGCGTAAAGGGCGATATCGACAGAGACGCCTACAAGTATTCCCGTTACAACACCAAGGAGCAAGTGGAAGTCAAGAACGAGTTCCCCGATGCCGACGTCAACTACTGGGCAAACGACAACGAGAAAGTGACCTACCTCACGAGAACGGACTGGGAGGGCACCTTCCCGACCACGATGACCAAGCTCACCGCGAACGACAAGATCAAGACGGGACTCAACATGGCCGTCTACAAGGCGCCCGCGGACGGTCCCAAGTACAAAGAAGGCGAAGGCACGGTCTACAGCGTCAAGCTTGAGAATCCCATCGTCTTCAGCGATATGAAGAACGTCCCCTACGACGATCCCAAGTGGGATACGTTCGTCTCCCAACTCTCGCTCAATGAGCTCATCGTCTCCATCCATGACCAGCGTTCGCTCGCCGGCGTTCCGAGCATCAAGCTCCCCGGTACCGCTCTGGTCGAAGGTCCCGAAGGCCTTAGCCCCAAGTTCACGATGGGCGACCAGTCGGCAGCCACGGGATTCCCGACCCTTCCCACCGTCACCGCTTCGTGGGACCACGCCATCCAGACCGAGCACGGCAACCGTCTCGGCGAAGAGGCGCTCTTCTGCGGCGTCCAGATGGTCAACGCGCCCGGATGCAACATCATCCGTACGGCAAGATCCAGCCGTGCCTCCGAGTACATGTCCGAAGACGGCGTCCTGTCCTACTACTCCGTCTCCAACATCGTCAAGGCCGCACGGGAAAAGGGCCTCATCATGAACGTCAAGCACTGCTTCCTCAATGAGCAGGAGACCAACCGTCAGCGCGTTTCGACCTTCTCCAACGAGCAGGCCATCCGCGAGATCTACTTAAAGCCCTTCGAAGGCGCCCTCACGAGAGGACACGGCCTCGGCATCATGACGTCCTACAACCGCATCGGTCTCCAGTACGCCGCGACCCACGCGACGCTCATGGGAACCGTCCTGAGAAAGGAATGGGCGTACATGGGCTCCATCATCGACGATGCCCTGAACCCCGACGCCAACTATTGCTCTTCGCCCGACATGCTCCATGCGGGCACCGATATCTTCTGTCTCGACGGCGGCGCAAGACACGACCAGACGATCAAGAACTGGATCGTGAACAACAACGACGGCAGCCTTCTCAAGGATCTGCAGGAGGCGAACAAGCGCATCTTCTATGTCCTCATGCACTCCTCGCTGGGCGGGGCGGTCGATGAGACGACCGACGCCGGCGGCGGTGCGAAGTGGTGGCAGACGATGCTTGTCGGCATCGATGCCGGCTTCGGCGTCCTGACAGTGGGCGCGGCAGCCATGTTCGTGACTTTCACCTATATCAAGAAGCAAAAGGAGGCGAAATAATATGTTGAAGAATAAAGGCATCGGGTATTGGATGTGCACGGCTGCGGCCGTCATCGCCCTCGCCCTTGCGGTCGTCCTGTTCTTGTTCTGGAAGGACATGATGGGAACGAGCATCAACGACGGTTACATCGTCGCCATCGTGCTCCTCGTCGCCGTAGCGGTCCATGTGGGCTTCAGCTTCATCTCCGTGCGCTTTGCGGCAGTGCCCGCAGTCGCACTCTACATGACGGCGTTCTGTCTTCTGCTTCTCCGCATTGCCGACGCAGTCACCTACGGCTTGCAGGATAAGGGGAACATCTCGGGCGGAAACGCCACCGCTTGCATCACGGTCGCGGTGTTCGTCCTCATCTGCGCCCTCATCTCCGTCATCGCTTGCTTCTTCTCGCAGAGAAAAGAAGAGAAGTATCTCATTTAAGGAGGACAGATATGAAAAAACATATTGCGATCATCGGTACAGTCCTTGCCGCCGGGTTCCTGTTCAACGTCGTGGGCCTCGCCGCCTGTACGCCCGAATCCCCGGAAGAGTACGTTCCCGAGATCACGGAACGCGTGCGCTATTCCGAAAAGACCAATCCCTATGCCGAACTGACGTGGGAGCAGATCCCCAACATCGAGAATTGGGCCGAGAAGTCCAAGACGGCGCCCATCTACTACCAGTTCGAGGGCAACTACGCCGAGGGCTGGCAGGGCAACTACGACCGTGATTACCTCTTCATGGACTGCTATGAGGACGGCTCGCTCTACGGCACCTGCCAGAGTCAGACCTATATCGGCTGGTGGTACAATGTCACCGACGCCGGACAGGAAGGCCTCACGCTCAACATCCTCACCCAGAACGGGCAGGAGTACAACTCCGGCGGGTACGGCGTTTCGCTCCAGCAGCTCGGCAGCGACGGATACTATGAATTCAGCGGCAACATCGTCGGCTCGCAGAACGGCCGTCTGATGCCCATCAACGGCTTCCATTACTCGCCCATCAAGAACATCACGGTGGACACGAGCGGAGCCAAGACCAAGTATGTCGAGGGCGACAGCTTTTCCTCGACCGGGCTCTCCATCAGCATCGAGCGCGAGAACGGCAAGACCGCCATGGTCGATGCACAGAGCTATGAGGATCGCGTCCGCAACAAGCGCATCAGTTTCACGGGCTTCGACTCCGACAGCGCGGGCAAGAAGACGGTTACCGTCCACTACCTCAACGAGGCGGCCACGAAATCCTTCGACGTCGACGTCTACAAGGTCACGGCGATCGAAGCTGTCCTCGGCGACAAAGCAAAGAAGAACTACCATGTCGGGCAGGAGTTCTCCGACGCCGACATCAAGATCATGGCGACCGTCGAAGGCACGAGCGACAAGATCGAGCTCTCGCAGGGATATAGCTTCGGCGGATACGATCCGCAGGCAACGGGCGAGCAGACCGTCACGGTGACCTACGGAGAGGGCGAGAGTGCGCTCACGACGCAGTTCAAGATCACGAGCTATGCGATGAAGGACAACGGCCTCAGCCTCAACAGCGAGTTCGCCAAGACGGAGTACCATCTCGGCGATCCGCTCGACACCGAAAACCTCATGATCGAGGCGACGTACACCGACGATCAGACGGACACCGTCCTCGCCTCCGATTGCAAGATCACCGGCTATGAGCCCAACAAGAGCGGCGACCAGACCGTCACGGTGGAATTCGGCGGACAGCAAAAGACCTATCAGGTGCACGTGTACGGTGTGACCTCCTTCACGGTCAACACCGATTCCGCAAAGAAGGAATACTTCGTCGGCGACGACTTCGATTCCACGGGCATCGTTGTGAGCGCCACCTTCGAGGACAACGAGACCGAAGAGATCGCCCTGAACCGCGTCAAATTCGACGGCTTCACGTCCGATGCGGCAGACGACAGCGTTGAGATCACGGCCGACTTCGCAGGCAAGACGCAGACGTTCACCGTCAAGGTCACCGCTCCCGTCTACACCGGTACGGGCAAGTACGGCGGCACCAAGGGCGAAGTCAAGATCAAAATCACGACTCCCGAGGAGTGCGAAGTCACCTTTAACGGCAAGACCGCGACGGTCGGCTATTCCATCATGAACGTCGGCGGAAGGACCATCTACGGTCTGTCGAGCTCGACCACGCCGAGCGGCCTCACCGAGGACGAGTGGAAAGGCCTCCACAAGCAGTATGAGTTTGACAGAGAGAGCATGTCCCTTTCCATGATCCTCGTGTACGAGATTCCCGACAACGGCTATGCCGCGGGTACGTCCCGTTTCGAGTACGAGCCCTTCAAGCCCGAGATCGGCGGCTACTGCGAACAGCGCTATCTCTTCATCGACGAAGACGCGCAGACCGTCACGCTCACCTACAAGTACTGGAATGCGGGCAGCTCCGACACATGGGTCATGAAGTACACGCTCGACCCCGAGACCAATAAGATGACCTTCACCGAAGTGATCGACTCGCAGATCGGCGGCTCCGGGAAGAGCTTTGCGGAGATGAGAAAGGAATGGATCCTGCACGACGACTTTACCGCAACGCCTGCGGACGTCGATCCGAGCACGGTCGACCAGTAACTTTCGGACATACACTTCCTCCTCCCCAACGGGCGGGAGACCCTCGCGGTCTCCCGCTCCCTTTTTTGTTTTCGGGAATTCTCTCCGCGGCGGCGCAAAATCCTTGCAAAACGGGAGCGGATGGGATATAATAAAGGAGACATATGCAGGTCTTTCTTTCTCACTCCGAGGCGGAGACAATCGAATGGGCAAAGGGGTACGCAAGGACCCTCAAAAGCGGCGACACGGTCCTCTTAAAGGGGAACATGGGCGCAGGCAAAACCATGCTCGCAAAGGGTATCATCGCGGGCTTGGGTATCCCCGATGAGGTCACAAGCCCCACTTATGCCTATGTCAACGAGTACGGCGGGCGCGTCTTTCATTTCGACTGCTACCGCATCGTCTCCGCGGCGCAGGCGCTCGGCCTCGGTCTCGGGGACTACTTCGACCGCGGCGGGATCTGTCTCGTGGAATGGAGCGAGAACATCGAAGAATTGCTTCCCCCCGACGCAAAGACCGTCACGGTGACGGGAGAGGGCGGCGGCCCTCGGGAGATCGTATTTTGAACTTTCTTGCCATCGACACGAGCGGCAGGCACCTCACCGTGCTTGTCCAAAGGGGGGAGAAACGCTCCCTCCGCTATCTTCCCGACTGCGCGCACGACCACTCCGTCGTCTTAATGGACGAGGTGGACGCGGCCTTCCGCGAGACGGGACTTACACCCGGCGGGTGCGACTTTTTTGCCGCTGTCGTGGGACCCGGTTCGTTTACGGGCATCCGTATCGGCATTTCGACGGTCAAGGGCCTCGCCTTTGCCGCGGAAAAGCCCGCGCTCGCCGTCACCTCCTTCGACTGCATCGCATATGCTGAAGAGGGTGACGTGCTTGCCCTGCTCGACGCCGGCCGCGGGGAGTACTACGTCTGCGGCTACGACAGCGAAAAGAAGATCGTCCTGCCGCCCGCCATCCTTGCGGCGGAAAACGCCAAGGCATGCGGCAAAAATCCCTGTTCGGCGACGGAGCTCTTTCCGGGCTGCAAACAGGTAAACGTCGCCGAGGGACTGCATAAAGCAGTGCTTTCCAAAGCCTCATCCTCGGACATGGGCGGCCTCTCCGCGTTCTATCTTCGCAAATCGGCCGCAGAGGAGGGCAGATGAACACGCGCTTTTGGACGATGAAGGACCTCGACGCCATCGAGGCGCTCGAGCGCGAATGTTTCTCCGACCCGTGGTCGCGCACGATGCTCGCCGAGAGCTTTCTCTCAAACGGATTTTTCGGCCTTCTTCTCGAGGAAGAGGGCAATCTCATCGGCTACGGGGGCGCGCGCGTCGTGCTCGACGAAGCCGAGATCGAGCTGATCGCGGTGAGGGAGATGTTCCGCTGCTGCGGACGGGGGAGAGCGATCGTGGAGGATCTTCTGACGGTCGCAAAGGAGCGTGGGGCCGCGCGCGTCTTTCTCGAAGTGCGCGTCTCCAACGTGAGCGCCCAGCTGCTCTATCTCAAATGCGGCTTCCGCGGGCTGTATGCAAGGACGCGCTACTATCCCGACGGAGAGGACGCCATCGTCATGGTCAAGGAACTTGCATGAATCTTTCGTATGTGCGCCGCGGGGAGGGGAAGGACCTCGTTTTCTTCCACGGATACCTCGCGTCCAAGGAAAGTTTTACTCCGCTCATCGACTATTTTTCTTCATTCTATCGCGTTACCGCACTCGACTTCCCGGGCATGGGTGGGGCGGATGCGCTCACTTCGCCCTTTTCGGTCTCGGACTATGCCGATTGGACGGCGGAGGCGCTCGGCCGCCTCGGTGTCAGGACGCCCAATCTCATTGCTCATTCCTTCGGCGGAAGGGTCGCCATCAAGCTGCTCTCCCGCGGGGCGGACTTCGAGTCCGGCAATCTCATTCAGCGGGTCAAGTCAATGACGCCGATACTTGTGCCCCTGTTCGTTGGGGCCTTCCGCCGGGCCGAGGAGCTGGCCA
>CANQUL010000024.1 GCA_947627015.1 uncultured Clostridia bacterium
AACACAGAAGTTAAGCTCTCTTGCGCCGAAAGTACTTGGGCCCAGACCCCGGCAGGATAGGTAGTTGCCACCTTTCATTGCTCCTTAGCTCAGTCGGTAGAGCACGCGGCTGTTAACCGCGGTGTCGTCAGTTCGAGTCTGACAGGAGCAGCCATCTTTCATTCACCAAATGACTGTCGGTGAATAAAAAGAGCGAGATGATTCAAATCTCGCTCTTTTTATGCAATTTAGCGTATAAAACATACAGTTCATGCAAGTTTTATACGGTCAAAAAGTTGGACAAAAGTGTTTCGGTTTATGACTGTCTTTTTGCCGGTTTTGCTTTCCGGCCGGACTTGAACTGACGACGTCGATTTTTTAGAATCCTAAGGTTTCATTTGACTTTTTTGACAAGATATATTATAATACAGATTATGCATGATATTTTTATTTCTTATTCTCATAGCGACAGACAAATTGCCAACATGGTACTTGGCATACTTGAGCAAAATGGGATCAAGTGCTGGATAGACTACCGCGATGCTATGATACGATACCGTCCGTCACGGATATAACGATAACCGATAATCAAAACGATCGGGCAGTCATTTGGTGAGTCAAAGCAAAAAGCCTGTGGAATCCATGTGGTTCCGCAGGCTTTTTTATACGGGCAAAGAATGCCGTCCGATCGGAAATGACCATACCATGTCCGAAGGACGGCGTTTTGTTTTTAAGAGGGACAACAAAAATGTCCCTACCATGTCCGAGGGGAAGCGTCATTTTCTCTTACGGACTTGGCAGGGACAGCAAGAACCCCGAGGCGGGTTGCTTCGGGGGGGGGCGGGGACGGAACGTTTCTTTTTTGTATTCCGTGCATTCAAGGCGGTGAAGCGCTGGATTTTTGCTCGGAAGTATGGTATAATGTGGTTGCAAAAACCGTTAAAATTTACCGATGCGCACCCGAAGCCGACAGATTGGGATGTGGCATAGAGGAGACTTTGGGGGGCGTTCGGCCGTCGGACCGCCGGAACGTGATTTCAGTCCGTCCCGGGCGATTCCGATTCCATGAGAGGAAAATTATGATAGGGGCGATCATAGGAGACATTGTCGGGAGCCGATTCGAATTTATCGAAAACGACAATCGGGGCAAAAATTTCAAGCTCTTTACGGGAGCCTGCCGTGCTACGGACGATACGTTCATGACGGTAGCGGTTGCGCAGGCGCTGTTTCTCTGCAAGGGGGACTACGCAACGCTTGCCGACAAGACCGTCAACTGCATGCGCGCCGTCGCAAGGGCGCATCCCAATACCGGATGGGGCGAAAAGTTTTATCATTGGCTGTTCGACAGCAATTCGACTTCGCCGATCAACAGCTATGGGAACGGCGCCGGAATGAGGGTAAGCCCCGTGGGTTGGGTCGCGGACTCCGAAGCGCAACTGAAAGCGCTCGCAGACACCGTCACCCGTGTGACCCATGATCACCCCGAGGGCCTGAAGGGGGGCGAGGCGATCGCGCTCTGCGTCTATCTTGCGCGCATCGGGGCGGAAAAAGCGACCATCCGAACCCGTGCCGCCGCGTATTACCCGATCCTGAACGACAGGACCTTCACGATCGCAAACCTGCAACGCTCCTATGGGTATGACGATTCGGGCAATTGGGTGACCTGCCAAGGCAGCGTTCCGCATGCGATTTTGGCATTTTCGGAGAGCGACGGCTTTGAAGATGCGGTCCGCAACGCCGTGTCCATCGGCGGGGATTCCGATACGATCGGGGCAATGGCGGGCAGCATCGCGGAGGCCTATTACGGCGTGCCGCCGGAGCTTGAAGAGCAAGCGCTCTCCTACCTTACCGATGACCTGAAGGGGATTTATTATGCGTTTGAACTCATCCGAAAACCTCGGGCCGAACGGTGAAACGGAGCCGCGCGGACGCTCTTATAAGTCAATATTTGCGATGATGGAAATCGCCTGAATGAAGTACCCGATGTGGTTCATAACATAGAGGGGATTGTTCGTCGGCACAGTCATGATGAACGCGCCGTTCTCTTCCTCCAACCAGAATCTTTTCTTGACCGCATCTAATTTTTCCCGATAGTCTTTCAGATCGATCTCCATCAATTCGAGGTAATCTCTCGTCGTTCCGCAGTCTGTAATGACGGGTCTGCCGTCTTCCGTTTCGGAAAATTTCAAGGCAATGCTGTCATTGCTTTCCAAATGATAGAACGGCGGGGCGACAATGACATAGCCGTTCTCGCTTCTTCTCACCGTGATATCTTCTCTGTATCGGTCCAACAATTTTTCGATATCGATCATGGGGGGCTCCTTGTAACCGTTTTTTTCATTATACCACAAAATGCCCCGTATGTAAATAGATATCGGACATTTCCCTCTTTCATTTTTTGCAAAAAATTTCGAAATCCCCTTGACAAACGTGATTTTTTGACTAAAATAGAAAAAAAGGGATATTATGAATTACAAAATTGCAATCATTGATGATGAGCCCGAACGCACTGCGGAACTGGAGGGCCTCATTGCCCGCTATCACGAAGAGCATCCGGAAGACGATTATTCGGCGGAGTCCTTTCACTCTGCGGAGAATTTTTTGAGCCGCGGGTGCAATGGGTACGACGTCATCTTTCTCGATATCCAGATGCCCTCCGTATCGGGCATGGACGTTGCGCGCCGCATCCGGGAGACGGACAAAACCGTCCTCCTCGTCTTTGTCACCAATATGGCGCAATACGCCCTGGAGAGCTACGATGTGCATGCCTATGATTTCATCTTAAAGCCCATCGGGTATAAGGGATTTGCCATGCGGTTCGATCGCATTCATCGGGAACTCTCCCACCGTCAGACGGGCGCGGAGATCGCGCTTTCTTACGGAACGGAAAAGCGGCGGATGCGCGTGTGCGACATCACCTATGCGGAGGTCGCGGGGCACAACGTCATCGTGCATACGTCGGACGGGGACGGCTTCCGCGTGCGGTCCTCGCTTGCCGATCTCGAAAAGAAACTCGAACCCTTCTGTTTCGTGCGGTGCAATTCCTGTTATCTCGTCAATCTCGACCATGTCAAGCGGATCAAGGGGGACTATGCCGTCGTGGGGGAGGATGAACTCCGCATCAGTCACTTAAAGAGGCCCTCTTTTTTGGGCGCGCTTGCGAAGTATATGGGGAAAAGCATATGATCGAATCGATTTTGGGCCCCATCCAAATGGCGGTCGAAATTCTGGTCATGGATTTTATTTTCGGGCGGCTCCTCTGCAAGCGGGACCATTTTCTCATCCGCGCCGTGTTTTCGGCGATCATCTGTTTGGCGCTCATCGTGTTCGGCGTGGTCGTCTACTACAGGGTAACGGGGCGGAGCTTCCCTTACGGCGACGTGGCGGATCCCGACCAATCGCTCTTTAAGTTCGCCTTCTATCTCTGCATCTTCATCCTGTCCGTTGCGGCCATGGGGATCTGCTATCGCAATTCCTTCTGGGAGATCCTCTCGTTCGGCTCGGGGGGATATGCGGCGCAGCACTTTGCCAAAAATCTCTCCGCGCTCATCCGATACTATTTCTTCGGCGCGGATGCGGCGGAGTGGATCGGCTATGTGTTGGAATTCGGAGTGTGCGCGCTCGTCTTTACGGCGGTGTATTTCGGGATGGTGTACAAAAAATCGCTGCCCGAAACCAAGCGCGGAACGTTCTCCGGGCTGGGCGCAAAGGCGCTCATCTGCGTTTCGGTCATCGTGATCTGCATCGGCATTTCCCGCATCACGACGGACGATGCCACCCGTCTGCCGCTCGCTTTTGTGGCCGAGTCGATCTATGCGGCGGTGAGTTGTTTCCTGATCCTCGTCATTCTCTCGGGCGTGCTGTCGAAGGACGTGATCCAGAGCGATCTCGACATGATGACGGAGCTTCTGCACCGCGAGCGGGAGCAATATCATCTTTCCAAGGAGAACATCGAACTCATCAACATCAAGTGTCACGATCTCAAACATCAGATCAATGCGCTCCGGCAGGGGACTTCCGAGAGCCGCATCAGGGAGATCGAGGACGCTGTGATGATCTACGGGTGCAACGCCAAAACGGGCAACGACGCCCTCGACGTCATCCTCACCGAAAAGAGCCTGTATTGCGAACGGCATGAGATCGTGCTCAACTACTTTGTGGACGGCGCGGCGCTTGCGGGCATGGACGACATCGACGTCTATTCTTTCTTCGGCAACGCGCTTTCCAATGCGATCGAGGCGGTGAGCGGGATCAAGGACAGGGAGCTGCGGTTTATTGCGATGAACGTGTACGCAAAGGACGGATTCCTGTCGGTGCACGTCGAGAATTATTGTGAAAACAAGATTGCGTTTGAAAACGGATTGCCGGTCACGGCGAAGGATAAAAACTATCACGGATTCGGGATGAAGAGCATGGATCACATCGCGAAAAAATACGGCGGAGTGCTCCAGACCTCTTTGGAAGGGGAAAAGTTCCGTTTGGATCTTCTGATCCCGATTTGACGAGAAAATAAAAATTTTGAACGAAAAAAGGAGAGCGTTTTTGCTCTTCTTTTTCTATTTATGCCGTTTTTCGGTTCAATCTTGCCGACCCCATTGACAAGAGAAGTTGCACAAACTTATAATGAAGCCGTCCCTTGCGAGGGAGCCCGCCATGCGGCGCGAGCCGTAAATCCATATGGGCAAGGAGTAAAAATGTCGGAGAAAAAGGGCTATTTCGGACGGTTTGTCCGAACGAGGGCGGCAGGATTTTACCTCACCGCGGTCACGGTCATCTTGGCCATCGTGCAGATGATCGTCTATCAGGCGACCTACGGTGCGGGAAATTCCAAGCTGTCCGTGTACTATGCGCCGGAGGCGATCATATTGTCCGTCGTCGCAGTTGTTCTGTGCATTGCGATGATGCTGTGCAAATGGACGGATCCGTGGGCGCCGCTTGTGCTGTTTGCGCTCGAGTTCTGGTCTTTTTTGATGTTTGCGAGCGGAACGTACCTCTACCTCACCGAGGTATTCTATGCGGGAGTGACGGCGGAGGCGTTCGGCATTCTCGAGGGCGGGTTCACCCTTTCGGTCATCCTGTATGTTGCGATCTTGCTGTGCAGCATCGTTGCGCTGTTCATGCGGCAGTCAAAAAAAGAGGACGCCGCGGCCGGACCTTCGCGGAAAAACACGGTAGGAGGGAAAAATAAATGAAATCGGGAATCAAGCTTACGGCAAAATTTACGGTCGTTCTCATGACCGTCCTCTTCGGGATCGCGGAGGTCGGCACGCCCATTCTGATCTCCAATGCCGACGCCATCAATTCGATGCTCAACATCAACACGCAGGTGGTGGAAGAGGGCGAAGCCGTCGATGACTTTTACTTCAAATCGGCGTTCACGACCGTCGCCGGCGTGCGCGCGAACGGCAAGGCCTACAACGAGGCGATCATGGCGGAGGGGATCACCCTCGTCAAAAACGAGACCGCGGGCGGCAAGCCGTCGCTCCCCTTGGGCGAAAACGCAAAGGTGAGCTTCTTCTCCACCTCGTCGGTCAGCATGATCTCGTCGGGGCTCGGCTCGAGCTACAACGAAACCGCCTCGGGCGATTCCAAAAACGACGAGGGCATCGTCGATCTCAAGACGGGCGCGGAGGCGGCGGGACTCACCGTGAACGAAACGCTCTGGAATTGGTACTATGCCAACTTCACTACCTACGGGCGCAAGAACCCCGGCGGATCGTCGGTAGGCGCCTACAATTCGATCAGCGATGCAACGTGGGACCAGATCGATACGCCGGCCAAGACGGAGCAGGCGGACGCGGCGATCTTTGTGATCTCGCGCAGCGGCGGCGAAGGCAGGGACCTTGCGCAGTGGCAGGGAAACGAGCTGTCCGCGAGCGTCGGCGCGGGAAATAACGACATGACGGGCGGCAACTATCTCGCGCTTTCACCCAATGAAGCCGACGTTCTGAAAAATTTGAAATTGCAGAAGGATGCCGGCGTCTTCCGCACGATCGTGGTGCTCATGAACAGCGCCAACGAGGTGCAGTGTGACTTTTTGGACAAGGAAGAATACGGCGTCGACTCCATGCTCTGGATCGGTACGACGGGTTCCGCGGGCGCTTATGCGGTCGGCGGGATCCTCTCGGGCAAAGTCAATCCCTCGGGCAAACTGTCCGATACGTTCTGGAAATCGCATGCGCTCAACCCCGCCAACGCCAATTTTGCGGCGAACAATTACAGCAGCGGCAGCCTCGCCGATAGCGGCATGTCGAAAGGGGACCCCCGTTCGACGTCTGCACGGCACATCGTCTATGCGGAGGGCATCTATGTCGGCTATCGCTATACGGAGACCCGTTACGAGGACGCCGTGCTCGGGCAGGGCAATGCGGGCGACTTCCGTTATCAAGACGTCGTTTCCTATCCCTTCGGCTTCGGGCTCTCGTATACGACGTTCCGGTATTCCGACTTCTCGGTGACGCCTCCTTCGGGCGGGAACGACGTGTATACCCTGTCCGTGACCGTGAAGAACACGGGAAGCGTTGCGGGCAAGGAGGCGGTGCAATTCTATCTGCAAAAACCGTATACCGCCTATGACAAGGAGAACAAGATCGAAAAGGCTTCCGTGGAGCTCGTGGGCTTTGCCAAGACCAAACTCCTCGGGGCGGACGAACAGCAGACGCTTACGGCGGAGATCCCCGGCAGCGCCCTTGCATCCTATGACGCTCACGGCGCAAAGACCTATGTCGTGGACGAGGGGACGTACTACTTCACGGCGGCGGCAGACGCGCACAGCGCGGTCAACAACATCCTTGCCGCAAAGGGCAAGACGACGGAGGACGGCATGACCGCAGAGGGGGACGAATCGCTCGTCCATTCCTTCCGGAAGTCCTTCGACAAAATTACCTATTCCACCTCCAAAGAGGCGATGAATAAGCACATCAAGCCGGACGCGACGGTCATCACCAATCAATTCGACTCCGTGGATATTTTGACCTACGGCGGCGCGGCGAGCTACGGCAGCAATGCCTTCTCCTATCTCTCCCGCAGCAATTGGACGGAGCATCTCGGCGGCGGCCTGTTCGGCGCAGACAGCGAGGGCAACCGGACGACCGACTTCCGTGTGACGGTTACCGCCACGGACAAGATGTATGAGGAGCGGCAAAAGTCGCTCACCGAGCCCCAACCTTCGGGCACCGAATATCCCACATACGGAAAGAACAACGATCCTTCCGCAGAGGGGCACCTCAATCTCATCGACCTCCGCGCCTATGCGGACGACGACAGCGATCCGCTCAACGACGAACCCATTCCCTACGACGCTCCCCTTTGGGACCAACTTCTCGACCAGCTCACATGGAAGGAGCAGGTGGATCTCGTTTCGTCGGGCGGCCGCATGACGGGCGCCATCCCGAGCATCGCAAAGCCCGCGACCATCGACCACAACGGCTCCACGGGTCCCGTCGTTGCCTATGGCGGCGGCTCCAACAACCGCGGATTCGCCCGCCGGTACGGCGACGTCGATGCCTTCCTTACGCCTTGCACCTATCCCTGCAACGGGATCGCGGCTTCGACCTTCAACATCGATCTTCTCGAATGGTACGGCAAGCAATGGGGCGAGGACTGTGCATGGGCAGGGTATTCGGGGCTCTACGGCATGGGCGTCAACACCCACCGCAGCCCTTACGGCGGACGCAACTTTGAGTATTATTCCGAAGATCCCTACCTTTCGGGCATTTCGGCTGCCTGTGTCACGCGCGGCATGGCAACGCGGGGCGCCTATGTCTACCTCAAACACTGCGCTCTCAACGAGCAGGAGACCTACCGCAACGGCGGCTATGTCTGGGCGAACGAACAGAGCATCCGCGAAGTGTATCTCAAATGCTTTGAGATCGCGATCGAAGAGGGCGACGCCCAATGCGTGATGACGTCCATGACCTGTATGGGCCTCGACTGGTCGGGCCAGCAGGGCTTCCTCAACACGGTGCTCCGCGACGAATTCGGCATGACGGGACATGCCGTCTCCGACATGTGGAACTGCATCGAGGGCAACTTCATGCAGGGGATCTTCTACGGAAACGATCTGATCGACGGCAGCTATTCGGCAGTCGATACCACCCCGAGCGTTCTCGACTGCGTGACCGAAGGCTTTACCATCTCCAAGTTCTTTGCCGAAGCCGCGCCCGTCTCTGCGGGCGGCACAGGGCAGTACGGCGATTTCGCATGGCAGATGCGGGAATGCGTGCACAGAATGCTCTACACCGTAGTTCATTCCAATGCCATGAACGGGATCTCCTCTTCCACGCGCATCCTTCACATCACTCCGGTCTGGATGGCGGCAGTCAATGCCGCAAAGATCGCCGTCGAGGCTGTGTTTGCGGCGTCCGTCGTATTCCTTGCGGTGACCATCGCATGGGATCCCGTTGCAAACTGTATCAATAAAAAGAAGGAGAAGAAATCATGAAACAGACAAAAAAAGTCTTATCGCTTCTGATGGCAACCGCGCTCTGTCTCTCCTTTGCGGCCGGTTGCACGCCCCCGGATACCCCAAATCCCAACCCGGACGAGGGTTCGACGACGGATAACAACATGCTCCGCGAGAACGACTTCCTGAATGATGGGATCGACCGCCGTTTCGATTTCGACGATTACGACATCGGCAAGGACAGCGGCTTCGAAGAGGATACGGGCGAACTTACCGATCACTACTACGAGGCGGAGAACATGCTGATGATCGGCGATTCCAACAATACGTCGCACCAATGTATCGCAAAGTCGTTCCACTTCAATGAGGCGTTCCGCGGCGGGCTTGCTCTCAAAAACTATACGGGTAACCAGCTTGTCCTCACCATCGAGTGCGACAAGGATGTCCGGGTCCCCGTTCAAGTGCACGCCTCCAATTGGCAGGTCAACGACTTGGCGGGCCAGCCCGTCTCCTCGGCCCTCTCCATCACGAACGAGGCAAACGGCAGACGGCACGGAGTCAAGCTCAACGACTTCATCATCCCGTCGGGCGGGACGATGGTCTCGGGCAACCAATTCTTCACCATGGTGGTCATGGAATTCAAAATGGACCTCTACAAGGGGACCAACCGGATCACCATCTTCCCCGGCGTGAACATGGACTACTTCAATATCCGCACCTCGGCAACGCTCGGCGAAAATCAAACGCCCTCTGCATGGTTTGAGGAGCCCGGGGTCAAGTGCAGCGTCGTGCGGGAGCCCACGGAAGCGGACACGGGTACGATCCGCTTTGCGTGCGGCACCGACGGCAACGCGGAATTCGAGATCCCCGCTCTCACGAGCAAGATCTATGACAAGGTCACGGATGACGGCGCGGAGAAGTATTATCTGACCCTTGCGGGGAAAAAGGTACTCTGTTCTCCCGCGGAACCCGCCGGTCCCACGCCCTCTCCCGGTCCCGGCGGGGATGACGGAGACGACTATGTGAGACCGCAGACGATGGAGGATCTGTCCTTCAGCGGGTCCGAACTCATGCGCTATACCTACGGCGGCATCTGCAAGGACGGCACGCTCGACACGAGCCACTGGTCCATCGACAGCGGCGTCATGATCAACGGAAAGCACGGCGCCAAGTTCACCTTCGGCGATCTCAAAAACGTAACGGTCCAGTCCGGCGGCGAGCTCAACGGGGCGTTCATGCGCGCCAAGGTCCTTTATACCCGCGACAATACGGGCGCCGTACGGCATTCCTATTGGTTCGACGCCACCTTCGTCAATTACAGCGATAAGGCGCTCGAGTTTGAATTCTTCCTGCGCTACGGCAGTGCCGATTCCGCAAACGACGGCTATCAGACGGTGTCTCTTGACCCTGCAGGCGGGGACCATGCCCAAAGAACGGTCTCCTTTGTCTGGACGGATAAGAAGACCGAAGGGGACACGGGCTTCCTCATTTACTTCCGCGCCTTCAAAGTGGGCGGCGAGGCGATCGACTCCGCCGATGCCCTCGAAAGGCTCGAAGGCGTCTCCTTCGGCGCACAGATGTCCGTCGGCAAGGATCCCTCAAAGGGCTCGGAGGCTCCGGGCGAAGTCGCAATGCAAAAACTCAACTTCGGCGACAGCGGATTCTGGGGCTATGACTCCGGCGGTCTGTACGAGACGGGAACGGGCGCTTACAGCCATTGGGGCAAAACCGGAACGGGCACCATCAACGGCGAAGACGCAACCGAATTCACCTTCAAGACCTACAATCCCATGACCGTGACCGCCGTCCCCGAACCGTCCTTCTTCCGCATCAAAACGGGCTACGACCGCAACAACGTCGGCGTCCACCACACCTACCGCCTCACGTTCACCTTCGAGAACACCTTCGACAAGGCGCTCGAGTTCGAGATCTTCATGCGCTACGGCGGCGCCGATCCCGCCCGTGACGGATACCACAAGGTAACGCTTGGGGCCAAGGGTTCGGCCGGTGCCATAGCGACCGTCACCTTCGACTGGACAGACATGAAGGACGGCACCGACGACGGGTTCCTCACCTTCTTCCGCGCCTTCAAAGTGAACGGCGCCGAGATCAACACCAAGGAGTCGCTCGATCTGCTCAACGGCGCGTCTTTCCTGGTCATGATGCAGGCCGGCGTCGTGGCATAACCGCGGATCCTTCCCAACGACCACCCAATTCCCTCCTAACTCGAGCCGGCGTGCTTTTGCGTCGGCTCTTGTTCCGGGAGATGCGGCGCCGCAAACGAACGGCATGAAGAGGGGAGAATCTTCCCCTTTCCGATTGTGACTGCATCACACTATATTATGGTTCCCGTGTTACATTATTATATTTTGTTTCGGTTGGCCAAATTGTTCATTTAGGATACAAAGCCGTTTACAAAATTTATTATATTATCAAAAACGTGACAAAAAATCCGTGATTTTTAGAAAAAAATTTCAAAACGCTCTTGACAACGGGAATTTTATATGTTAAAATACAAGTGAGAAGCAATCATAATCCCGACAGGGACCAAAGGAAATAACCAAAAAATTGAGTTTTCAAAACATTGTACTGTGAATTTTAGTTCCCGGACATTTTTTTCATGTCCGGGGGCGCACCCGATGGAGTCGGGTGCGCCTCAAAAACCCGTAAGAGAAAAAAATTTATAAGGAGGATACAACATGGCAAAAGGGAAAGGGAAAGCAAAGATGATCCTGATGTGGGTACTCACGGGACTGTTCCTCGTGCTCAACATCGTCGCGATCGTCGGTGCGAGCATCGCGAACTACTATTCCGCGACGATCAACTCGTATCTCAATTTGCTCCCCTACAAGACCGAAGAGATCGGCGAGGACGAGGTGCAGGACACCGAGTACTACAAGTCCTCGTTTGTCACTTCCAACGGCAATTTCGACGACGAGGCGCTCTACGACTACGACTTGCGCGTCTCCGAACAGATCGTGAGCGAGGGCGTCGTTCTCCTCTGGAACAACGACATCGGGGGAGGCAAAAAGGCGCTTCCCCTCGACGAGGGCGAACGCGTGGACCTCTTCAGCACCACTTCGGTGAAGATGGTGCACACGGGAACGGGCTCGGGCTCCATCTCCGTCTCCAATGCGGTCGACCTCAGAACTTCGATGGAGAAGTACGAATTCGAGGTCAACGAGACCCTTTGGAACTTCTATAAGACGGGCGCGGGCAGCAGCTACGGGATCCAGCAGAAGGGCTCGGCGGGCATCGCGCAGGACGATCCGCTCTATATCCACGAGGCTCCGTGGTCACTTCTGATGAGCAGCGGCGTGGATGCGAGCTTCAAGGCGGGGGATACCGCGATCTTCGTGCTCGGCCGCAGCGGCGGCGAGGGCGGCGATCTCCGCGACTACAACGTCCAGATCGACACGATCGATCATGACTATCTCCAACTCGCGCAGGAAGAGAAGGACATCTTCGACGAGATCGTCAAGAAGAAGGGGACGACGTTCGAACGCTTTGTCGTGCTCATCAACTCGGCGAATGCCCTCAATATGGACCTCCTGTACAAGGAATACGGGAGCAAGATCGACGCATGCCTTTGGGTGGGGCAGCCCGGTGCGGGCGGCGCGCCCGGCATCGCCAAGGTCCTCGCCGGCAAGGCCAACCCCTCGGGACGGCTCGTCGACACCTATGTCTATGACAACAATTCCGCTCCCGCGATGACCAACTTCTATCTGCACACCTACAAGGGCGACATCTCGGGACTCGATTCCACCCAATACGCCTACACGGTGTATCAGGAAGGCATCTACATCGGCTACAAGTACTATGAGACGCGCTATGAGGACGTCGTCCTCGGACAGGACAACGCGGGCGAATACAGCTATGCCGACACCGTCGCCTTCCCCTTCGGCTACGGTCTCTCCTATTCCACCTTCCGCTACGACAACTTCTCCGTGACCGAGAACGACAAAGGAGACTATACCGTAAAGGTACGGGTCACCAACACGGGAGACACGGCGGGAAGATACGTCGCCCAGATCTATCTGCAAAAGCCGTATACCGATTACGACAAGCAGCACGGCATCGAGAAGTCGGCCGTCGAGCTTGCGGGGTACGACAAGACGGGCATCCTTGCCAAGGGAGCAAGCGCCGAGCTCACGATCACGGTAGATGACCGCGCACTCACCGTCTATGACGCCGAAGGGACCTACGGCGGCGAACAGGGCGGCTACATCCTCGAGGGCGGGGACTATTATTTCGCCGTCGGCGACGGCGCGCACGACGCGCTCAACAACATCCTTGCAGCCAAGAAGGGGGATGCAAAATACGCGTCGTCCGTCGACACGAGCAAGATGGTCGACAACTACGGCAAGCCCGCGACGGGCAATGCGGACCTTGCGGGCAAGGTGACGATCGCCGAGACGGATGACAAGAGCTATCTGAATTCCGTCTACACCGAAACGCGTATCCGCAACCGCTTCGACTTCGTGAACATCAACACCTATCAGCACAAGGGGTCGAACGCGGTCACTTATCTCACCCGCAACGACTGGACGGGCACCATGCCCAAGGCTGCGCCCGAGCTCACCATCACCGACGGCATGCGTTCGCACCTCGCGTTCGCCCGCGACCTTCCCGAGGCCGCTGCCGCCGCCCAAGCCTATTACAAGGAAAACGGCTACGACTACGAGAACGGGAAGAAGATAAAGTACGATCAGAAGAACGGTTTGACGCTCGTGCAGTTCCGCGAACTCCCCTTCGGCGACGCGGGCTGGGAGAAACTGCTCGACCAGATGACGTGGCTCGAACAGGCGGAACTCTGTTCCAACGGCTATCACACAACGGCGCCCGTCGAGTCCATCGCCAAGCCCGGCACCCGGGACGAAAACGGCCCGCTCGGCATCTCCGTCACCTTCTCCACCATGCAGGCGCGTGCCTCGATGGGCTGGCCCTGCGAACCGACGCGGGCTGCGACCTTCAACAAAAAGCTCTCCGAACTCTTCGGGAAGTGCGTCGGCGAGGACATGCTCCACGCGGGCGTCACGGGCCTCTGGGGGTACGGTCTCAACATCCACCGCACGGCGTATTCGGGGAGAAACTTCGAGTACTATTCGGAGGACAGCTTCCTCTCCGGCGAGACCTGTTCTTATGAGACGCGGGGAACGCAGAGCAAGGGCGCCTTCGTCATGGTCAAGCACTTTGTGGCCAACGACGCCGAGACCCAGCGCCACGGCAACAACGAGTGGATGACCGAACAGACGCTCCGCGAGATCTATCTTGCCCCCTTTGAGAAGGAATTCACCGAGGGCGGCGCACGTTCCACCATGACCTCCTACAACCGTCTCGGCTGCGAGTGGACGGGCGGCTGCTACGCCCTGCTCACCGACGTCTTGCGCGGCGAATGGGGCTATGAGGGCTATTGCAGTTCCGACTATGCGGGCGGCACGCGCGGAAAGACCTACTACCAGAACGTCTACATCGGCATTCAGGCGGGCTGCGACACCTACGACGCGAACTTCCACGCCGACGAATATACCAACATGGGCATCGGGGCGGGAGATCCCGTATTCGACTACTGTCTGCGCATCTCCTCCAAGCGCATCTGCAATTCTATCGTGCATACCGCAGTCATGAACGGCATCAAGTCGACGACCCGCGTCGTTTGGGTGAACACATGGTGGCAGAACGCCCTCATCGGCGTCGAAGCGGGAACGGGCGTTCTGACGGTCGCCTTCCTCGCGCTCGGCATTCTCTTCACTGTCCGTTATAAAAAATCCAAAGGAGGAGCAACGGCATGAAAAAACGCTATCTCGCATTGGCACTCATTCTCTCGCTCTCGGTAGGCGTCTGTCTTGCAGGCTGCGACTTGGGCGGCGGCCCGGTCGATAACGTCGGAGAGGGCAAGCATGTCCTCGACGCCGACGACAAGATGGGCGAGGGCATCCTCGACGACGGCGGCGCGATCCATCCCACCGAGCCCGTGCAGATCGCCGTGGGCGTCAAGACGGAGGGCGAGCACCGCATCTATTACGGAAAGCCGGAGGATGCGGACAAGGTCGAGCTCCACAATTCCGCCCTTGGCAGATGGAACAGCGACCGCTTCTACCGCATCAACGGTCCCGCCTATCCCGATTCGACCCATCCGGAGATCACCAAGGAAGAGGTGGAGAACACTTACACCATCGTCACGCTCGACATTTCGGGCTTTGCCGACGTCTCCGAAGTGGGCCTTCGGGTCAACCTCATCAACGTCCGTGCCTGCACCCTGATCGCGGTTTCCACGGACAAGGTACACTGGACGGACATCGGCTATCCCGATGAGAGTTTCAACGGCATTCACGGCGATTTCACGACCCATCTCGACGAACTTTACAGCTGGCAGACGGATGAGGACATCGTCGACGGCGTGAAGTCGGACGCGAACATCTATGCGTGCTACTACAAGCTCGGAGAGTATGCCGAGAAGGGCAAACCGCTCTATGTAAAGTGCGGATGGAGCGACAAGTACTGGGACGGGCTCGCCGGAAAGGGCCAGCCCTGCGACCTCATCGCTTACATGAGCTACTATGAGAAATTGGAAGTGGTCTATGACTACATCTGATAAAAAAAATTATGAAAACAGGAGGAACTTTATGAGCAAACAAAAACTGACGCGTTTCGTTGCCTTGATCGCGGCATTCGTACTCGCCTTCACCCTCTTTGCGGCGGCGGCCTGCGTACCCGAAGCGGATGAAACGGACAAAGCCCTTGAAAGCATTGCGGTGACTACGCAGCCGTCCAAGACGGAGTACCATGTCGGCGATACCTTCTCCAAGGACGGCATGGTCGTCACGGCGACGTACAAGGACAAGACTTCCAAGGCCGTCACGGGCTACACCGTGACCCCCTCGGGCCCGCTTGCCCTCACCGATAAAAAGGTGACCGTCTCGTATACCGAGAACAAGGTGACAAAGACGGCGGACGTCTCCATCACCGTGACCGAGGCTCCCGCGGCGGCGGGCAAGATCAAATCGATCGAGGCGGCGGCAAAGACCGGGACCGAAGTCAAGCTCGAGTATAAGCTCGGCGACACCTTCGACGCAAGCAATATCGAAGTCAAGGCGATCTACGACAACGGCGCTTCGGCCGTGCTCTCGTCCGACAAGTACACCGTTTCCCCGGGCAAAATCGAGGACGTGAACGAGACGGTCATCACCATCACCTACACCGAGAACGGCGAGACGTTCAAGACTTACTTCGAACCCAAGTTCAAACTTCGCATTCTCGCTCCCGAGGTAAAGGAAGAGTTCAATACGATCGCAAAGACCATTCCCTTCGACGAGAATGTCGGCTCCGACCCCGACGTTACCCTCAAGAATACGAGCCGCACCACATGGCAGACCGAACCCAACCAGTTCGGCAGACTGCGCACGACCAACAAGAACGCCGAGATCATCTTCCATCATGATTACAGTGCTTTGGAAGACGTCTCCCTTGCGGGCTTCCGCACCATGATGGGCGTGGGAAGAGGCCGCACCGTCATCTCCGTCGGCCACAGCACGGAGGGCCCGTGGGAAGTCATCGCCAAGGCCGGGGAATTCCAGAACACCATTCCCGCCGACTATAAAGTGCCCTGCGGTACCGTCGACGGCAAGGACGCCACCGACGGCGTGAACAAGAACGTGTATTTCTGCTACTACAAGCTCGGGAAGTACCTCGCCGAACAGAAGGACGTGTACGTTCGCTTCTCCTATGCCGAGACCGCTCCCGCCAATTGGCTTGGCGCCGACGATCTGGACGGCTCCGACCTCATGAACAACTTCGTCTTCTATGACAAGCTCGACCTCGAGACCTCCACGAGCGAGGATGCACGCATTCCCGCGCAGCTGCGGGTCATGCGGAAAGCCGATGACGGCGAAAATAAGTCCAACTTCAAGACGGAGTACAAGGCGGGCGAAGTCTTCGATCCCACGGGGCTCAACATTGAAATCATTTGGGTCAAAGCAGACGAGGAAACAGGCACGCCGGCCAAGACGGAGATCGTGCACGGCGTCGACCTCAAGAAGAAAGGATTCACATGGGAGCCGAGCGGCCCTCTTCCCCTCGGACAGAAGACGATCAAGTTCTCCTATCTCGGCAAGAATTGTCAGGTAAAGAGCGACGACAACTTTGTCGTAAAGCCCAACTCCACGACGGCGATCAAGGAGCTCACCGTAAAAACGCAGCCCGCAACGACGGAGTATGCGGCGGGCAGCAAGTTCGACGATACCGGGCTTGTGCTCGAGGTCGAGTTCGAGGACGGAGCAAAGGCCGACATCGTGAAGGACGCCAATGTTAAAGCCGCCGACGCTGCGGTTTGGACGATCACCGCACCCGAAGGCGGCGTGCTCACGGCAGGAACGGAGAAAGTGACCGTTTCCTATACCGCGAACAACAGCACCAAGTCGGTGGATATCGACGTTACGGTGCTTGCCCCCGCCGAGGACGCCAAGGTCGTCGAAAAAGAGCTTCTCTTTACGGACGCCAATAACTACACGCTGAACGGCGGCGCGACGA
Organism: uncultured Clostridia bacterium; assembly: GCA_947627015.1. Classification (GTDB taxonomy): domain Bacteria; phylum Bacillota; class Clostridia; order Christensenellales; family Borkfalkiaceae; genus Gallimonas. The sequence goes on from CANQUL010000024.1 coordinate 16,913, forward strand.
AAGACGGTACCTCGAGATATTTCACCGACGAGAGCAAAAAGCAGGATGGCGCGCTCGGTGAAGCAGTCCGCCTCCGTGCACAGGGAACGGCAGGCCAATCCTATGTACAATTTGAGTACACTTTCGAGGCCGCGGACGTGAGTAAGGCCGGCTTCATGATCTACCTTCTCTATTCGCGTTGCGGTACGGTCGTGCAAGTCTCTACCGACGGAAGCGAGTTTACCACCATTGCCAAAGTCGAGGCGGGCGCCCAGAACATTACCGCGGACTATATGGAAAAGGCGGATAATATCGTGAACAACAGCGACGGCAGCAAGACCGACGAGAACATGTACGCGATGTACTATTCGCTCGGGAAGTATCTCACCGAGACCAAGAAGATCTATATTCGTTTCCTCTATGAGAAGCCCGCCGAGGCACATACCGATGCGGCAGGCCCCGATCTCTTCGGAAGCATCACGTTCTACTCCGTGCTCGATATCGAGGCGCTCAAACACGCCGCAAATTGAGGACCGTAGGACAAAAGAGTGACAACGGCGCGCCGCGGCATTGCCGCGGCGCGCTTCCCGCTTTCGGACATCCTGCGGTTTCTTTTCGGGAAAAATTCCCCCGAAGCGCGGGCCTCGGGCGGCGGATCGCGAATTTTCCATAAATTCGGAAAATGAAGGTAAAATCGCTTGCATTTTCGCGGAGATTCTCTTATAATAAAAGCGTTGACGGCCGAGATGCTACTGTGGCTCAGTCGGTAGAGCAGCTGATTCGTAATTATTTGGTCGAATGTTCAAACCCTACCGAAAACCACCGAAATCCCGAATTTTTCCGAAGTTTTAGCGGGTTTTCGGCAATCAGCGGAAAAGAGCTGTAAAACTTCTGTAAAAAACACCTGTCAAAACGGGTAAAAATGCTACTGTGGCTCAGTCGGTAGAGCAGTTGATTCGTAATCAACAGGTCGTCGGTTCAAGTCCGACCAGTAGCTCCAAAAAATAGCGGTTGTCATTTGACAGCCGCTATTTTTGCTGTATCAAGGAATCTTACTTCATCACCATTTGAGAAGTTGGTCTATCCGCTCTGCCGCTTCTCTGTCTGCTTCCTTGATAGCGTGCGAGTAGATGTTGAGCGTTGTCTGAATGTCGGAGTGCCCTGCCCGCGCCGAGACGGTCTTGATGTCTATCCCGTTTGCGATTGCGAGGGTGATGTTGGCGTGGCGTATCCCGTGCGGGGTGACGTGCTTCAAGCCGTTCTTCTTCTGCCAATCGTCAAGCCAACCTGCAAGCGTCCTGCCGCCCATATCCTTTCCGCCGTTCTGCACGAAGAGTTT